>JAIRKG010000078.1 GCA_031260235.1 Dysgonamonadaceae bacterium
GGGCGGTTGATTGATTTTGTAGCGCAAATTGCTTTTTCTCAAAGTGTTTCGGATTAGGTGTCCAGCCGTCAATGTTTTGTCCGTAATGCAGGAACAGCGAACACAGCCAAACTCAAAACTTTTGATAGCCAAACAGCATCGTGACTGTTCATTTCTTCCTCTTTATTCAACGTCCTTTCTATTTCTTCAATAAACGGCAGTGAAGATTAAAATTTTCCGGCAACAATGTTTGAAAGCGTATATTCCGAAAATACTTATCGGTTGGCTACTGCTTTCCAATGAATATTGGGCATCAATATTATCCTTCTCTTTAACAATAAGCAATAATTGGTTATTGACTTTCAATTCAATAACTACATAGCAACGTAATTCCAAGTGGTAGAACAGCAAATCAATATTTTGTTCTCTGTTTCCCTCCTGTATTGGATATTACCTCCCGACATACGCAAAGCCCTGTCCCAAATCTAATAAAAACTTGGTAATATTTGTTATCAAAGCGTCTTCCAGTTCCTTTTCCTTGTAGTTTTCCGTAAGAACAATGAAATCAAACTTATATGGGTCTTTGAGTGTAGCTTTTGAATCTGCGTCAATGAATTGGATTTTGATTGATTTTTAATATCTCGCCTTCGGCTCTTGGTATTTTTTAAATGAAAACCTAATTGAAAACCAATCAATTAGGCTTTTTTGATGCTCGGATTTTCCCATACATGTATTGATGTGGTAATTTTCATAAAACTTTCGGCTACTAACTTTTCTTCTGGAATTGGGGAAAATGCAAGATTCGTCAATTCGGTTTGGTAAGTGGAGAAGACTTTCTTTGGTTATCGTATTTTGCAGAGAAATTGATAACACAGCCACATGGCTGATTAGTCAGGCAAATAAACGGATAACAGTATAAAATGATTGAGAGTAAGATGAAACAAACAGAAATAAAAACAGACCGGCAAATGACTCGCTGCATATCTGGCCGAAGATACAGTCATGGAACGGGCTGTACCGCCCTGCAACCTGATAAGGATTTGATTCGCTACCGGTTCAGTTAGCCAAACATTGCGACGGACAAAGGGCTACAATGTAGCTGTAGTGGATTGCGACTATCCGCAGTTTTCGATTGCCGACATGCGCCGGCGCACTGAACAGTTGCACGTCGCTCGAAGGAATTATCCTGCAATCGCCGATTACGCCGGAATGTATTCAGACCGACACATACGTGATAAACCTCGCGCGCAACGAACAACCGGTAGATATACTTGAAGACTGGAAGAGGACATCATTCTCTTTACTGTGCGTATCGCTTCCGTCCGCTACAACGACGAGCCGATGCTGGCGGAAAATACCACGCTGCCACCATTACGCAAAAAAGATTTTTTCGAAGGACAAAAAGAAAAAAAGGGAAAAGAAGAGAAAAAAGAAAAAGCGCCCAAAGGCGGGGCGAAGTGGCGGTAACAGACATCGCGTCGCAGGAAAAGATAGATGTCATAATGAAAAAGTAGCCACGTATGCCCGGCAACTGATTATTCGGGAAAGCAATATAACCGAACGCCGTCCGGTAACACGCTGCAATCTGATTAACTCGGTAAGGAGCGACAACAACCTGCACGGCTTTACAAAGGAAGCCTTTCCGACAGAATGTAAAGTCACATCCTAAATCATTGCAAAGGTACAATTTTCTCTTGAATTAAACAAGGATTTGAAGCGTTTTTTTGTAAAAAAACACTGTTTTTGCTGTTTGATTGAAAAAAGCCTCGCCAAATTTCGGCGAGGCTTTTTTTGTCTTATAAGATTAGTTATTGCATGAATTTTGGCACATTTCATTTTTCTTTAATATTTATTAAAAATACGCATTTCGTTTTTACTTTTTGGTATATTTCGTTTTTCCGGATTAACTTGGCTTGGGGGCGTTGTGTGGATTGCCACGCCGCTATCGCGGCTCGCAATGACGGTGTGGGCAGGCGGCTGGAGCGGGGGGGGGGGAGACTTCCCCCGCGAGATTATTGCTTGATAGAGTGGACTTTCCTTCATCTGCAAAAACAGAGAGGGGTTGCCTGATTTCTCAGACAGCCCCTCTGCATAAACATCCAAATATAAATTTATTTTTTCTGTACTTTTTTGCAGCCATAAACAGCCAATTCACCCAATTCTTCTTCGATACGAAGCAGTTGGTTATATTTAGCCATACGGTCGGATCGACTCAACGAACCGGTTTTGATTTGTCCGGAATTGGTTGCCACAGCAATGTCGGCAATCGTAGCATCTTCGGTTTCGCCCGAACGATGAGATGTAACGGACGTGTAACCTGCACGATGCGCCATTTCAATAGCGTCCAGGGTTTCGCTCAAAGAACCGATTTGATTTACCTTAATCAGGATTGAGTTGGCGCAACCCAATTCGATTCCTTTTTCCAAAAATTTTACGTTGGTAACAAACAAATCATCGCCTACCAATTGACACTTATCTCCAATTTTGTCGGTCAATAATTTCCATCCGTCCCAATCGTTTTCGCTCATACCGTCTTCAATGGAATCGATAGGATATTTGGTGATAAGTTCTTTTAAATATGCTGCCTGTTCGACAGAAGTACGCCTTTTACCCTGTGCGCCTTCAAATTTGGTATAATCATAAATGCCGTTTTTATAAAATTCCGAAGAAGCGCAATCAAGGCCGATAGTTACGTCTTTCCCCGGTTCATAACCGGCATTTTTGATTGCCGTGAGGATCGATTCTAAGGCTTCTTCCGTACCGCCTGCGAGGTTGGGCGCAAATCCGCCTTCGTCGCCGACCGCCGTGCTGAGTCCCTTGTCGTGCAACACTTTTTTCAAAGCGTGAAATACTTCTGTGCCATAACGCAAGCCTTCTTTGAATGACGTAGCGCCAATCGGGCGGATCATAAATTCCTGAAAAGCAATCGGCGCGTCGGAATGCGAACCGCCGTTGATAATGTTCATCATCGGAACCGGCAGCGTATAAGTATTTGTCCCGCCGATATAACGATACAACGGAATATCCAGATAATTGGCGGCAGCCTTTGCCACTGCGAGCGATACGCCTAAAATAGCGTTAGCGCCCAATTCGGATTTTGTTTTTGTGCCGTCCAACGCTAACATTTTTTTGTCAATAGCTCGTTGTTCCAAAGCACTCATTCCCAATAAAGCGGGAGCGATTACTGCGTTAATGTTTTTTACGGCTTTCAAAACTCCTTTACCGCCATAGCGTTTTTTGTCGCCGTCGCGCAGTTCCAGCGCTTCGTTCTCGCCGGTGGATGCTCCGGAAGGAACGGCAGCGCGTCCGATAATTCCCGACGCCAAAATGACGTCCACTTCAATTGTTGGATTTCCTCTTGAATCCAAAATCTCTCTACCTACAATTTTTACAATCTCCATAATGCTTTTTTAAAATTTGAAAATTATTTTTTACGGCGCAAAGTTAAGAAAAAAAATTAAACTCGCGTTCATGTAGCGAAATATTTAATGGAGAAAAAAATTGATTGTCTGCTCCGGTGGTGTAGCCTTCGGACGTAATCTATCCGCAAGAGTCCGAATATATTGTCCAGACCGATGTTTATTTCCGTATAGGGGATGTTGCCCAAGGTGCTGATTCCGTTACCGAACGGAAATAATTCGGGGTGCAGCCGTGGGTTATTGTTGTCGGACAGAGGGCCGTATATGGTTTTTAATCCGAGATTTGTCCGGATTTTGCTTTTGGGATATATGATTTTTATCGGCGACAGGTTGAAGGTAAGACCGAGGTTGCAGGAGAGATATCTGTCGGTTACAAATTCGTAGTAATTCATCAGATTATAGTCTTCCTTATCGAAGATATAGCCTTGATTTCCGGCGGGGATAAACAGAATTGGAAAAGGGATGCGGTTCCAAACTTTTCCGCCCGATAAATGAATATCCGTATGTCCGGCTCGGAAAGGGAAATAGATTTTTTTGTAGAGGCTGAAACTTGTAATGCTGTAATTATAATATGAATCGAACACTCCTTTAATTCCCTTTCGGTAATGTATATTGACGTCGAAATCGGCATTTTGGAAAATAAACCGGCTGCTCCGCAGTTTGATGAATTTTTCACACGGCGCATAACGAAGTGAAAAGTTTAATTCGGCGTTTTTGTATGACCGTATTTCCCCTAACGGGTTATCGTAAATGTATTTTACCCCTGATTCGGCGGAGAAATACCGGAGGATATTTTTTTCATATTTCACCTGTCCTATTTTTTGAAGAGACATACTTTTTGTTCCCGAATGTGAAAACGAATAAAAAATTTGGTCTCGTTCGTCTTTCAAAAGGTCGTATCCGGGGAGGTTCAGGTCGCGCACATAAGTGAAGCGGAGTTGATTGTTGCGGTTGTAAGAATAGCCGATATCTCCTCTGTATTTAGGTGTTCTATCGCGGAATCCATAGGCAAGGTAGCCGCCTGCCGAAAAATGCCGATTGAGTTTCTTTGTTGTGTTTCCGCCGATTCTCAGCCGAAGTCCCTCCAATTCGTTGTAGTGAATCGTGTGGCTTAAGGGACCGATTTCCAGTTTGTCGCCGACGATTCCTGTTTTATCGGTCAGAAGCAGGATAGCGGTTTTTTGCATATTCCGGTAAGCCCGCGTATGGCTGGCTTCTTCAATCAGGCTGGCAATTTTTTCTTCGGAAGGAGTTAGGAGGGAATCTCCGGTTTGATATGTCGGAATTTCGGTTTTGTTCAGCAGCAAACCTGCTTTGCCGTCATTGCCGAGATAGAACAGGTTTTCTTTTTTTTCGGGAGTGTGCGTAAACAACATTTCATTCACTCCCTTGTGTCGGGCGAAATAATTGACGGTAAACACGGCTTTTACTAAAGAAAAGTCCTTGATCGATACGTATAAATAACCTTCAAATGTATTGTCAACCTGCTTTTTGGAAAAAAAGGCGATCTCATAAACAGGAATGCTTTCGATTTTTTCTATTCCGGACAAATAGTAATGATAAGTCTTCATTGCATTTTTGGCGAGCGGACTTTTGATGAAAACAGACAGTGCCTCGTTTTTATCTTTGGCGAGGTCAATATCACCCGTCCATTCGTCAAGCAGGTATGACAGGTTTTCCGAGTCGATGAAATCAAATATATTTTCGGTAGAGATACTGTCTTTATATTCCTGCGCCAGAAAAAGGGTCATGTTTCGGTCGGACGATTTGTTGTTGGAATGTCCATGCTTCAACCACGAACCGTAATATTTGTGTATATATTTCAGGTTTTCTTCCATGAATTGGGCATTGATGACCAAATCCAGCGCTGTTTTGCGGAAATAATACGGCTTTGGAGTATTGAAAGCAGAGGAATCCTGCGCTATCAATTTGGCGGCAATGTCGTCGGCTTTTTGGGAGAACGGGTAATGTCGTAGCGCGTGAAGTCCCCATGCTTTGTATTTTATTTCGAGCGGTGACTTTTGCGCCCGGGTTGTTGCGAGGCAAAAGAGTAAGAGGATGAATAACAGTAGCGGGGGGATTTTCATGATCAAAAAGATAATTGTTTTTTGGGGGCTGCACAATCGAAAAATACATCAGTCGTATGGTAAAGATATGTCCGGCAGACACCGCAAAGATAACGAATATTTATTACGTAAAAGGAGCTTATCAGATATATAGATATGTCCCGAACGGGGTTGGGGAAAACAATGGAGTTGAATTATAAACAGGAGAGAGCGATATAAATAGGACATAGTTACATGAAATATGAAAAAAATAAGAAAATATTTTGAGAAACGGCACAGATTAAATAAAGAAGTATTACCTTTGCCGCTGATTTTTAACAAAAAGGTAAAAAGAATATGCAGTTATTTAAGTTAAGAACTAAACTACATCAATTCAATACTTTTGGCGATTTTGCGAAAGAATTTGATTTGGGGAAAAATGACTTGGTTATCACCAATGAGTTTTTATTTGAACCGTTTATTAAGCCACTGAATCTTCCTTGCCATTTCATAATGCAAGAAAAATATGGAGTGGGCGAGCCTTCGGACGAAATGATGAACCGGATACTGACCGATGTAAATCATCTCAATTACAAACGTATTATTGCAATAGGAGGAGGAACAGTTATTGATATTTCAAAACTGTTTGTACTGAAAAATGTTGCGGACGTTACCAATGCTTTTGAGCGCAAAATTCCCATCATCAAAGACAAGGAACTCGTTGTCATTCCAACCACTTGCGGAACGGGTAGCGAAGTTACCAATATTTCCATTGCGGAAATAAAATCGAAACACACTAAATTAGGTTTGGCAGACGATGCGTTGTTGGCAGACGACGCTGTTTTAATTCCCGAATTACTCAAAGGGCTTCCATTCCGGTTCTATGCCGCCAGCGCAATTGACGCACTGATACATGCCGTAGAATCGTATGTATCGCCCAAAGCAAGTCCATATAGCCAACTGTTTAGTAAAGAGGCTATCGGTCTTTCGCTGGATATATTTAAAAATATTGCAAATAAAGGCGAAAATTATCGCTTTGAACGATTGGGCGATATGCTTATAGCCAGCAATTACGCAGGCATTGCTTTTGGTAATGCGGGAGTTGGCGCCGTACATGCGCTCTCATATCCTCTTGGCGGCGCTTATCATGTGCCTCACGGCGAAGCGAATTACCAGTTCTTTACCAAAGTATTTAAGGTATATCAGCAAAAAAATCCGACAGGCAGTATAGTGGCGCTGAACCATCTGCTTGCTGAAGGTTTGAATACCTCTACAGACAAGGTTTACGAAAATTTAGACGCCATTCTTGCAAAAATGTTGCCTAAAAAACCGCTTAAGGAATATGGCTTGAAAAATACCGATATTGATGTGTTCACCGAGAACGTAATAAATACCCAGCAACGTCTGTTGGCAAATAATTATACGCCGTTTACTAAAGAAGATATAAGAAATATATTTAAAGAACTGTATTAAACCGTAAAAAAGAGATGGAAATTAAAGAAATGGTTGCTGCCGCCAGAAAAGCGCAGTTTGTTTATGACGAGTATTTCGATCAGGAAAAAGCAGATTTAGTTGTAAAACTCACTGCAAAAGCGATGTTCGACAATGCAGATGAACTCGCACGTATGGCGCATACCGAAACTCAAATGGGTAATTACAAAGACAAGAGAGCGAAGGTATTGAATAAATCGAAAGGTTTGTGGAATGATTTGAAAGGCAAGAAGTCAATGGGGATCATCAGTATTGATGAAATAACCAATTTGATAGAAATTGCAAAGCCAATAGGCGTTGTGGCCGGTATTATTCCAATGACTAACCCTGTGGTTACGGTGATGTCGAAAGTAGCATTTGCTTTAAAAACAAAAAATGCAATTATTATTTCTCCGCACCCGAAGGCAAAAAACACTTGCGCGTATACCGTAAAAGTCATCAAAGAGGCAGTGTGTCCGTATAACGTTCCCGAAGATTTGATTCAGTTTGTGGAAGAACCTACTTTGGAGAAGACACAGGAATTGATGCACGAATGTGATGTGGTCGTAGCCACCGGAGGCATGCCAATGGTAAGATCGGCATATTCGTCGGGAAAACCGTCTTTTGGCGTGGGAGCAGGAAATGTGCAGGTAATCATCGACCGCTACATAGATTGGGACGAAGCCGCCGAAAAAATCATCACCGGACGCAGTTTCGATAACGGTATCATCTGCTCGGGCGAACAAAGTATCATTTATCCGAAAGAAGAAAAGCAAGCCGTATTTGACGCATTTGTACGTCACGGCGCATATTTCGTGTCCGAAGCCGACCGCGAAAAAGTGGTGAATACGCTGTTTATTAACGGCAGTATCAATCGCGATATTATAGGACAAAATGTATTCGTTGTCGCAGAAAAAGCAGGAATACAAATACCGGAAAATACAAGAGTATTGGTAATAGAAGCAAAAGGCATTGGTAAAGAAGATATTATATCTAAAGAAAAAATGTGCCCTGTGCTGGCTGCATTCCCATACGCATTTTTTGAAGAAGCAATTGAAATCGCCAAAACAAACCTCAATCTGGAAGGAAGCGGACACACCGCCGCCATTCATTCCAACAATCAGGCAAATATCATCAAGGCAGGAAGCGAGTTGTCGGTTTCGCGTCTTATTGTAAATGCGCCAAGTGCAACTACTGCCGGAGGTTCGCTTCAAAACGGATTGCCCGTAACCAACACATTGGGCTGCGGCAGTTGGGGAAATAATTCCATATCGGAAAATTTCACCTATAAACATCTGCTTAATATCACCCATATAGCGCCGCTTTCCAGACGGATGCACGTGCCTACGGATGAAGAAATATGGTATTCATAGCAATCTGATTTTATATGTTCATTCCGACCTTGATAGCCATAGAGCAATAGCGTCAAGGTCGGAATTTTATTTAGTATAAAACTTGTAAAAACAAAATTTCAAAGAATGGAAAAAGATAAATCAATCAAACTCTTTATGTTTGAAACCGGCATATTGAAATGTAAGGAAAACAATATAAAAATGAATGCATCGCAGGATCCTTATGAAATTCCTGTTCCCTGGTTTCTCGTCACGCATCCCAAGGGAAATATCATCATTGACGGAGGCAATTCGGTGGAATGTGCCGATAATCCGAGAGGATACTGGGGCGACATCTGCGATGTATATTACCCCGAAATGAAGGCAGAAGAAGGTTGTGTGAACACAATCAACCGCTTGGGTATAGATCCCGATTCCATTAAGTTTGTGCTGCAATCGCATTTACATTTAGACCATACGGGAGCTATCGGCAGATTTGCGAATGCCACACACATTGTTCACCGCAAGGAATATGAATATGCTTATACGGCAGACTGGTTTGCCAGAAGCGGTTATATAAGAAGCGATTTCGACAGGCCGAATATTGAATGGAATTTCCTCGACATTTACAATCACGATGTTTATGATGTATTGGGCGACGGCAGTGTGCTGATTATTCCTACGCATGGACATTCGCCGGGGCATTGCAGTTTTATCGTAAATCTGAGACAATGCGGTTCTGTTATTTTGACCGGCGATGCGGTTTATACCCAAGACCATTGGGACGATAAAGCCCTTCCCGGATTTCTTACTTCGGCGCAAGATACCGTCCGCTCTGTTGCCAAACTCAGATCTATTGCCAAAAGAACAAATGCTTTGGTCGTGATGGGGCATGATCCGGTTGCATGGGTGAATACAAAGAAAGGACCGGCGAATTTCTAT
>JAIRKG010000114.1 GCA_031260235.1 Dysgonamonadaceae bacterium
TCGGAGAATTGATTACGCGCAATACGCCGGACAGGAACCGCTATATTGTTTCGGAAGAAATTTAACGCCGTTCACTGCGTTTGAAAGGTAAAAGCCACTCCCAAATAAAAGAAGTGATATTTTGCTTCGGGATATTTCTCTTTGGCGTTGGTATATCGCCATCCGCCGTTAATCAACAAGTTATCCGTAAGGCTGATTTTCCCGTGTATGCCGATGTTAAAACCGGGCGCGTCGATGTTTTTATTCATATTGGTTTTGCTTCTGACGAAAAAATATTGTCCTCCCAATGCCGGACCTATTCCCCATTCACGCGTAGATATAAGATATAACCGCGCGTCTAAACTGCCGGAATAAACGGCTAATTTATTAATCCTTTCGGCGCCTACGGCTAAATTATCTTGTTGGGATATATTCGGATTAATCACTCCGGTAAAGGCAATTTCCAAAGAACCCGTCAAATTATAAGCGGCGTCGAAGCCGTAAAGCAAGTCGTTGTAACTTGTCGTCAAACCGCTTTTCAATCCTACGGTTACGTCGCCGGTCTGGGAAAAAGCGCGAAGCCACAAGCCGGCAAATAATAAAATCAATACTGTTTTTTTCATCGTTCTGTCTGTATATTTTATAAAATAAATTTTCCGCAAAAATAAAAAATGTTTATGATATAACATGTGTGGTTATGAATTTTTGCATTGAATTACTGTAGCCCAAACCGTCCCAACTCCTTCCTCAAAAAACCGGCAGTAAACCCAACTCCTGAGGCTGCCAGCTCTTCAGGCGTCCCCGCAAAAAGCACTTGCCCGCCGCCTCTGCCGCCTTCGGGTCCCATGTCGATGATATGGTCGGCGCATTTAATGACGTCCATATTGTGTTCGATTATGATCATAGTATTGCCTTTGTCAAGGAGACGATTTATGACATCGAGGAGAACCCTGATGTCGTCAAAATGCAGTCCGGTGGTGGGTTCGTCTAATATGTAAAGGGTTTTCCCCGTGTCGCGTTTGGCGAGTTCGGCGGCTAATTTCACACGCTGACTTTCTCCGCCGGACAGGGTCGTTGACGATTGTCCGAGTTTGACATAACCCAGACCTACGTCTTGTAATACTTTGACTTTGTGGTGGATATTCGGCAGGTTTTCCAAAAATTCAACAGCCATGTTGATGGTCATATCCAGTATGTCGGCGATGGATTTCCCGCGATAGCGGATTTCCAGCGTTTCGCGGTTGTAGCGTTTGCCGCGGCAAGCTTCGCAGGGAACCATTACGTCCGGCAGAAAATTCATTTCGATGGATTTATAGCCATTCCCGCCGCATGTTTCACAACGCCCACCCGCCACGTTGAATGAAAACCGTCCGGGTTTGTAGCCTCTGATTCGCGATTCGGGGAGTTCGACAAACAGGTTGCGGATATCCGAAAAGATGCCGGTATAAGTGGCGGGGTTGGAGCGCGGCGTTTTCCCGATTGGCGATTGATCGACATTCACAATTTTGTCGATATACTCCATGCCTTCAATCGAGCCGTAGGGCAGCGGGTCTTGAAGGGAACGATAGAGCGCCCGGCTGATGATCGGCTCCAGCGTGTCGTTGATGAGGGAGGATTTGCCGCTTCCCGAAACGCCGGTAACGCAAATAAATTTTCCCAAAGGCAAATGAACGGTTACGTTTTTCAAGTTATTGCCCGTAGCGTTCCGCAAAATGATTTCCTTTCCGTTGCCTTTCCTTCTCTGCGCAGGCATGGGGATACGCTGTATGCCGTTTAAATAGGAAGATGTGAGCGTATTTGCGTTCAGCAATTCGCAGGGTGTTCCGGAAAAAACAATCTCGCCGCCTTTGCTGCCGGCGCGGGGACCGAGGTCGATCACATAATCGGCGCTCAGCATCATATCTTTATCGTGTTCCACTACGATAACCGAATTGCCCGTGTCGCGCAGTTGTTTCAGCGAATCAACCAGCCGTGCATTATCACGCTGGTGTAAGCCAATGCTCGGTTCGTCCAAAATATACAGCACATTGACAAGTTGCGACCCGATTTGGGTAGCCAGCCTGATGCGCTGGCTTTCCCCACCCGAAAGGCTGGCGGATGCACGATCCAGCGACAGATAATCCAGCCCGACGCCTAATAAAAACGTCAATCTTGACCGGATTTCCTTGAGGATTTCCGCTGCAATTGTTTTTTGCCTGTTCGACAAATGTTTGTCCAAATCTTCCGTCCATTCGTATAGTTCCGAAATGTCCATTGCCGACAGGTCTGCAATGTTTTTCCCGTTCAGTAAATAGTGCAGCGCTTCTTTATTCAGCCTTTGCCCGCGACATTCGGGACATACCGAAGCGCGGGTAAATTGCCACGCCCATTTCTGCGCTGTCACCGAAGTGTTCTGCTCCCGCTGCATGGCAATATATTTATCAACGCCTTCAAACGAAAGAAAATAATTGGAGTTTCCCAGGGCTTCGTTTTTAATTTGCAGGCGTTCTTCCGTTCCGTTTATGATTTCGTTGATGGCTTCTCCGGATATGTCTTTCAGGGGCGTTTTCAGGGTTGCGCCGTATTTTTCCAGGATGGCGGCGATGTGCCAAAACATCAGTATATCGCGGTATTTTCCCAGGGGAACGATTCCGCCCTGATATATGCTCAACTCCGGATCGGGAGCAATTTTCTGCAGGTCGATTTGATTGATATAGCCCAGACCTTTACACTTGGGACATGCTCCTTGCGGGGAATTGAACGAAAAATTATGCGGCGCCGGCTCGCTGTAGGACAGGCCGGCATTGGGATCCATCAGCCGGCGGCTGAAAAAACGGACGTTATTATCTGCCATTTTAAGTATCATCACAAGTCCTTCGCCAATACGCATTGCGGTTTGCACACTTTCTTTCAGCCGCTTGCCTTCGCCCCGCCCGACCGACAGTTTGTCTATAACCACTTCGACCGAATGGTTTTTGTAGCGGTCTAATTTCATGCCCGGAATGATTTCGCGCAGGTTGCCGTCGGTGCGGACGTTGAGGAATCCTTTTCTTTGCAGTTGTTCAAACAGTTCTTTATAATGCCCCTTCCTGTTCCGAACAACCGGCGCAAGAATATACACTTTCTCGCCCTTATACCGGTCTGCAATCAGTTGAATGACCTGTTCCTCGTTATATTTAACCATTTTTTCGCCGGAAATGTAAGAATAAGCGTCAGCGGCGCGGGCATAGAGGAGGCGGAGGAAATCATATATTTCGGTCGTCGTCCCCACCGTTGACCGGGGGCTGCGGTTGGTTGTTTTCTGTTCGATAGCGATCACCGGGCTTAAACCGGAAATCTTATCCACGTCGGGACGCTCCAAGTTGTTGAGAAATGAACGGGCATAAGCCGAAAAGGTTTCTACATAACGGCGCTGTCCTTCGGCAAACAGGACGTCGAAAGCCAGCGAAGATTTCCCGCTGCCGCTCAAGCCGGTGATAACGGTAAGTTTGTTTCTGGGAATTTGAACGTCGATATTTTTCAGGTTATGGACACGGGCGCCCTGGACGTTGATTATTTCGTTGTTGTTTTCCATCTTTTTTAGAGTAATTATTCTTTCATAAAGGACGCATACCACCCTTGTGTCTGGGTGTACGCTACCCTTGTGTCTGGGTGTACGCCACCCTTGTGTCTGGGTGTACGCTACCCTTGTGTCTGGGTGTACGCCACCCTTGTGTCTGGGTGTACGCTACCCTTGTGTCTGGGTGTACGCTACCCTTGTGTCGGGGTGTACGCCACCCTTGTGTCTGGGTGTACTCTTCACTTGTGTCCGGGTGTACGCCACCCTTGTGTCAGGGTGTACGCAACCCTTGTGTCCGGGTGTACGCTACCCTTGTGTCCGGGTGTACGCCACCCTTGTGTCCGGGTGTACGCTACCCTTGTGTCCGGGTGTATACCACCCTTGTGTCTGGGACGTTAAAGCCTTTATCCTTCGTTATTTAGAAACCCTGCCTCTTTCAGCGCCTTCCGGCAATAATCATTTCCTATTTTAAATATCTTACCGGAATTAACCATATCAAAAGTCTTAAAGTAAGCCAAGTCGGTTATTTCCACAAGGACGTCGCACAGCGTACGGTCTAACAGCGTATTCGTCCGCGACATGTAATGATAGGAACGCTCGGCGATTTGCATGATCGTCTTTTTATATTTCTTGTGTACAAGCGGGCTTGCGTTGACGCCGATTATTTTGTCGCAAAGGCTGCGGATTGTGGACACGGGGAAATTTTTAAATAATCCGCCGTCCACATAATTGACACCGTCGATAACTACAGGGTTAAACACAATGGGGATGCTGCACGAGGCGATTACCGCGTCGAGAATCGCTCCCGTATCAAAAACCACACTCTTTCCTTCGTCCAGGTTGGTCGCGACAACTTTCACCGGAATGGATAAATCCTCGAAGTTTCGGGTGCGTAAATGCTTTTTCAGGAACCGCCTGAAGCCCGTCGTGCCGAAAATTGCGGCAACCGGTATCTGAATGTCGGCAAATTCCCTGAAATCCTTGCCGGCAAACAGGCTGAGAATCTCTTCCGGTGCATATCCGTCGGCATAAAGCACGGCGGCTAATGCTCCCGCGCTTGTGCCGGAAATAATTTCGGGCTTCAAACCGGCGTCCCCAATGGCTTTGATGGCACCGGGGTGCGCAAAGCCACGCGCTCCGCCGCCGCTCAATGCCAAGCCTAACCTGTATTTTTTCTTTTCCATAATTTGAACTTAAATGTCTTAAGAATTTTTACCCGTATCAACAATCCTTTCCCGCAAAAACGCTGCAATCTCCCTTTTCTGCTGCGTAAAACCGGCCAACTCCTTCATCTTTGCCGCCAACTGTTCAAAATCGCCCCTGCTTTCGGCTTCCCTGATAGCCACATTCGTTTCATCCATGCGCTTTTGCAGCAGCGCGTTTTTATAATTAATCACCACGTACGGAACAATGCCGAACAGCTTCTTTTCTTCCTTCGGAACAGGTTTGTAACGCGAATGAATTTTACCGACAATATATCTGTCGGTTGAAAGATCGACCGCAATTTTGCTGATGTTCGGGTTGATATGGTTACGGAAATAATGCTCCGCGCGAAAATCCGGATTTTTATACCGCGCATACGTTTCCTCCATAATCTGCCGGTAAAGCGGATTGGAAAACGCCAAACCGTCCTGCTTCATCTCCTCCGTAATATATTCAATCACAAAAAGCGGCGTTTCCTTTTTGAGTTCTCCTTTCGGAATATCCGCCACGTCCTCCTCTTTTTGAGCGTTTGCCATATCAATTTCCCCGTAACGTATAATATAACGGAGAATCGTACGCTCATAATCGTCTAACAACGAAGTTTGTTCGACAGAAAACTCGGGATAACCTTCCGGCGGCGGCGGCATTTGCGATTCGTCGGGGAGATTTCCGGTTTCCGGCTTTGTCGCTTCGGGATAATAAGCTGTTTTTTTCTTTTGGAGCAGGATTGTTTGCCGTTTTTTTGCAATGGCGCGAACCAAAGTTCCTTCGTCAACGCCCGAAATCGCGCTACATTCCTTCACATACACGAGCCGCACGATTTCTTCCGGAATAAGCGCGATTGTATCAACGATTTCCGTAATCATCCCCGCCTTCTTCACAGGGTCGTTTCCCGCTTCTTTAATCAACAGGATGGCTTTGAAACGCACAAAATCAGTTTCGTTCTCCTTAATATATGTGTTGAAACCTGTCGCATTTTGTTTGCGGGCGAAAGAATCGGGGTCTTCCCCTTCGGGTAATAACACTATCTTAATATTCAACCCTGCTTCCAGCAGCAAGTCAATCCCGCGAATAGCCGCCTTAATGCCCGCCGAATCGCCGTCGTAAAGCACCGTTACATTATTGGTCAGCCTGTGAATCATGCGGATTTGCCCCTGCGTCAAAGCAGTTCCCGAAGAAGCCACGACATTTCCGATCCCTGCCTGATGCATGGAAATCACATCGGTATAACCCTCCACAAGAAAGCACCGGTCTTGTTTGACAATGGATTGCCGTGCAAAATAAATACCGTACAGTTCATTGCTTTTGTGATATATCTCGCTTTCCGGCGAATTGAGATATTTCGCCGTCTTTTCATTCTTCAAAATACGTCCGCCGAAAGCGACTACCTTGCCCGACAGGGTATGCACGGGAAACATCACCCGTCCCCTGAATCGGTCGGCTGTATAATTATTTTCGCCGGTTATCGTCAATCCGGTTTTTTCCAAATAGGCGAGTTTATAGCCTGCCGACAGGGCTTGCTGCGTAAAAGCGTCCTTCGCTTCCAGACTGTAGCCAAGTTGAAACTTCTTGATAATGTCATCCCTGAAACCCCTTTCGCGAAAATAGGCAAGACCGGCGGTTTTGCCTTCGGGATTTTCAAACAGGTTGGATGAGAATACTTTCCCTGCATACGCATTGAGGATAAACATGCTTTCGCGGTCGTCGCGAGCCTGCCTTTCCCCGTCGGTCATTTCGGTTTCCTTTATTTCGATTCCGTATTTTTTTGCCAGGTATTTCAGCGCGTCCACATATGACGTCTGTTCCATCTTCATTACGAAATGTACCGGAGTGCCCCCTTCGCCGCAGGCAAAACATTTGCAGATGTTTTTAACGGGCGAAACATAAAACGAAGGAGTCTTGTCGTCGTGGAAAGGGCACAGCCCGACATAGTTGACGCCCCGTTTCCGGAGCGTAACGAAGTCCGATACCACATCTACGATTTGCGCCGCCGACTGAATCCGTTCTATGGTGCTGTAATCTATCATTCCGCCCGCAAAAATACATAACAATTATGAATTAATTTGTAATTCTTACATATCTTTGCCTGATGAAACGATTGGTTTTTTACTTTATATTCGCAATAATTCCCGTTTTCACACTCTCTGCGCAACCCAAACACGAGATGAGAGGTGTTTGGTTAACAGTCAATCACGCATTGGATTGGCCGAAAAACGCTGTTCAAAGCACGGCTGATATTGATCGGCAAAAAGCCGATCTCGACCGGATGCTCGACCGGTTTGAGAAGGCAGGCATCAACGTGATTTTCTTCCAGGTGCGGTTTAGCGGCAATGTGATTTATCCTTCCCTGATAGAGCCTGTCAGCGAATATTTCAATTCGGAACATACGAATTATGATCCGCTGGCTTATGCGATTGAAGCGTGCCGGCGGCGCAGGATGGAATGTCACGCATGGATGGCGGTCTATCCGGTGGGGAACAGCACGGTGAAGAAAGGAAAAAAAAGATATGCCGCACCCGTCCCGCCAAGATACAAGGGTATCGCCAAATCGTATAACGGCGGCTTATATCTCGATCCGGGAAACCCGCAAACAACCGATTATCTGCTGCGTTTGATCCGGGAAATGGTTTCTGCGTATGACCTCGACGGCGTCCATTTCGATTACATCCGTTATCCCACCGGCTCCGGCCAATTCCCGGACAATGATACTTACCGGCGATATGGGCAGGGGAAAACGAAAGCCGAATGGCGGCGCGAAAACATCAATCGTTTTGTTTATGCAGCTTACGACGAGGTGAAAGCTTTGAAACCCTGGGTGCAGGTCAGCAGTGCGGTTGTCGGGATGTATAACACGCTTCCCACCGTCACCCACCGTCACTGGACGGCTTTCCACAACGTCTATCAAGACCCTGCTGACTGGCTGCAAAAGGGGAAACACGATTTTGTTGTTCCCATGATGTACTATTCCGGCGATCTGTTTTTCCCGTTTGTGGACGACTGGCAGGAGCGGAGCGGCGGACGGTTTGTCGTTCCCGGACTGGGGCTTTATCAAATGGACGCCAAAGAATTTGGCTGGGAACCCGACGTATTGCTCGAACAAATCCGCTATTCCCGCGATCGCCGGACGCAGGGGAACGTTTTTTTTCGTGCGCTTCACCTGGTGGAAAATAGAAGAGGGATTTGCGACGAGATTGTGTCCCGGTTTTATGCTACGCCTGCCGTTTTGCCTGCATTGACATGGTTGAGCCGGTCAATTCCCGCAACGCCCCAACACGTTTACGCCTGCGAAAGCGACGACTCTTTGTTACTGACCTGGGACAACGTAGCAATCTCCGAAATGCAGGAAAAAACAATCTTTTATAATGTCTATCGCTCCAATACCTTTCCGGTTGATACGACCGACCCGCGCAATTTGATTGCCGCCCGCATGGAAAATAACTCCTGTAAAATTCCAATCGACAACCGGTTTGGACTGGAACATTACTATGTGGTAACTTCATACGATCGCTATCATAATGAAAGCGCAGTCTCCGCTCCGGTTTATACGGTAAACGGGAAATGGTAATTGACATTATAATAATAAAAAACGAAAAAACATTACATGAATTGATATAACTTATTAAATAATTGTCTAATTTTGCGGCTTTATTTGTTTTGACAAACGGAATTAAAGTAATGACTGAGAATAAAATAGAGATTTTAATTGCTAATGAGGCGCATACCCGGTATGTTCCCGTCATTTTGGAAACAATCGACGACGCCGCGAAAATACGCGGCACAGGGATTGCCAAACGTTCGACCGAATGGGTCGAACAGAAGATGCGCGAAGGAAAAGCAATCATTGCCTTATGCGGCGATGAATTTGCGGGATTCATGTATATCGAATCGTGGGGAAACAAGCAGTTTGTGTCCACTTCCGGGTTGATTGTTTGCAACAAATTTCGCAGGCAAGGCTTGGCTAAACGGATTAAAAACAGGGCTTTTCAATTGGCACGTCAGTTGTGGCCCGAAGCCAAGCTGTTCAGTTTGACATCGGGAGACGCTGTAATGAAAATGAATACCGAATTGGGATATGTTCCGGTTACGTTTGCCGAATTGACGGACGACGAGGCTTTCTGGCGCGGCTGTCGAGGGTGTATTAATCATGATATTCTCGAACGAACAGGACGGAAATATTGCATTTGTACGGCGATGCTTTATGATCCAATCAAGAATAAAAATGAAGAGAAGAATCGCCGGGAAACACGCAAGTAATGAAAATTATCTCACGTGAGATAATTTTCATTATAATTTATTAGACGTCTTATAATTAATAATATTTAGAATATAAAAAGATGAAGAAAAAAGTAGTTTTAGCATTCAGTGGTGGTCTGGATACATCGTTTTGTGCAATGTATCTGTCGCAGGAAAAAGGGTATGAAGTTTACACCGCGTTAGCAAATACCGGCGGTTTTAACAAAAATGATTTGAAGAAAATCGAAGAACGGGCATACAAATTAGGCGCAAAAAAACATGTGAGCCTTGACATTACGCAGGAATATTACGAAAAAAGCATCAAATATATGATTTTCGGGAATGTGTTGCGCAATGGGACTTATCCCATATCCGTAAGTTCGGAACGCATTTTTCAGGCGCTGGCGATTATCAATTACGCCAGGGAAATCGGAGCCGATTATGTGGCGCACGGAAGCACCGGCGCCGGAAATGACCAGGTGCGTTTCGACCTCACTTTCGACGTTTTAGCTCCCGAAATCGAAATCCTTACGCCGATCCGCGATTTGTTGCTTACCCGCGAATATGAAATCAATTACCTCAAGGAACATGGCTATGAAGCCGATTTCACGAAGATGACCTATTCTATCAACAAAGGTCTTTGGGGAACCAGCATCGGCGGAAAAGAAACCCTGCAATCCGACCAAACTTTGCCGAAAGAGGTTTATCCTTCGCAATTGCAGAAAACAGGCGAGGAAATACTTGAAATTGACTTTGAAAAAGGAGAGATTTCGGCGGTGAACGGGGAAATATATACCGATAAAGTAAAGGCAATCCAGGAGATAGAACGTATCGGCTCGCGTTACGCAATCGGGCGGGATATGCACGTCGGCGATACGATTATCGGAATCAAAGGGCGCGTGGGTTTTGAAGCAGCGGCTCCACTATTGATTATCAACAGTCATAAAATGCTGGAAAAACATACTTTAAGCAAATGGCAGCAGTATTGGAAAGACCAGATTGGTACGTGGTACGGCATGTTCCTGCACGAAGCGCAGTATCTCGAACCGGTCATGCGTGACATGGAAGCGTTCCTGCAAAATTCGCAAAGCCATGTTACCGGGACGGTCATCATCCGCCTGCAACCTTATCATTATACTTTGGTCGGCATAGAAAGCGACTACGACTTGATGAAAACCGATTTCGGCGAATATGGCGAAATCAACAAAGCCTGGACTTCGGACGACGCTAAAGGATTCACGAAAATTACAGCGATTCCGACTAAGATTTATTTTAATGTTAGTAAACGAACACGGAGTTTCAGAGCAAACGCATTATAAAAACAAGGAACCCGTTGTGAAATTCGGTTTAAGGAATAAATATCGTTACCTTTACATCCAAGATTTTATAAACAGGACAGGTTTTTTCGTAATTCGTAATTAAAATATGAAAGTAATGAAATTCGGCGGAACATCAGTAGGTTCCGTAAGCAGCATACTGAAAGTAAAAGAGATTGTCGAAGCCGCAGGAGAGCCGGTCATAGTTGTTGTTGCCGCAATGAACGGAATTACAGACCAATTGTTGCTGACTTCCAAATTAGCGGCACAAGGCGATTATGCCTACGAAAAAGAACACAATCTAATTGCCGGACGCCATATCGAAACGGTCGAAAACTTGATTGCCGACCCTGCAATCCGTAATCGAGTGCTGAAACAGGTTGCTGCTCTGTTAAACGAGTTGGAAAATATCCTGAAAGGCGTTTTTCTGGTACGCGACCTTTCCCAAAAAACTTCGGACATTATTGTCAGTTATGGCGAAAGAATCAATTCTTTAATCGTTTCCAGCGTGATTCCGAACGCCAAACACTTTGACGCTCGCGAGTTTATCAAGACTGAAAAACAGTTCAAGAAGCATATCGTTAATTTCAGGATAAGCAATGAACTGATAAAGAAGAGTTTTGCAAACATGCCGGCGGTACCTGTCGTACCCGGTTTCGTTTCCCAGGATTTGGCGACCGAAGATATCACTAACCTGGGGAGAGGCGGCTCGGATTATACGGCTTCTATCATTGCCGCCGCTTTGGACGCCGATATGCTCGAAATTTGGACGGATGTGGATGGTTTTATGACCGCCGACCCTAAAATTATCAACAGTGCTTATGTAATCAAGAAATTGGGCTATATCGAAGCAATGGAATTGTCGAACTTTGGAGCCAAAGTTATTTATCCGCCGACGATTCTTCCCGCCTATCACAAGAATATTCCCATACTGATTAGAAATACCTTTAATCCTGAATCGCAAGGAACTTATATTTCCAAAGACCGGAAAAACGGTGAAAAATCCATCAAGGGAATTTCATCCATTAGCGACACTTGCTTGATCACGATTCAAGGTTTGGGAATGGTGGGCATAATCGGCGTTAATTACCGAATATTCAAAGCCTTGTCAAAAGCCGGAATCAGTGTGTTTATGGTTTCCCAAGCTTCTTCGGAAAATACCACTTCGATTGCTGTG
Organism: Dysgonamonadaceae bacterium; assembly: GCA_031260235.1. Taxonomy (GTDB): domain Bacteria; phylum Bacteroidota; class Bacteroidia; order Bacteroidales; family Azobacteroidaceae; genus Azobacteroides. The sequence goes on from JAIRKG010000114.1 coordinate 11,447, forward strand.
AAAAACGAAGCCGCCGATTTGTCTGTCGCAGTTTTAAAAGACGAGTTTCGACTGGAACTGGTTCAGGGCGAAATCAACGATGTGAAAGCCGAAAAGGACTTGGCAACGGTAGCTATCGTTGGCGAAAACATGAAGCACACACCGGGCATTGCCGGTAAATTGTTTGGAACGCTGGGGCGTAGCGGCATCAGCGTAATTGCTTGCGCACAAGGCGCTTCGGAAACGAATATATCCTTTATAATCAACCGACAGCATCTTCGGAAAGCCTTGAATTCGATTCATGATTCTTTCTTCTTGTCGGAATATCAAGCGCTGAATATTTTCCTCGTCGGAATCGGAACGGTAGGCGGTAATCTGCTGAAACAAATCGGTCGGCAACAATCCACATTAATGGAGCAAAACCGGCTGAAAGTAAAAGTAGTAGGCATCGCCAATTCCACAAAATTGCTGTTCCGCCGCGAAAGCTTGAATCCGGATACTTGTATTCAGGATTTGAAAACCGAAGGTATGGACAGTTCGCCCGAAATCTTGCGGGAAGAAATTCTGAAAATGAACATCTTCAATTCCGTAGTTGTGGATTGCACAGCAAGTTCTGAGATTGCCGGACTGTATCAGGACTTTCTTTCCCACAATATTTCGGTAGTAACGGCAAATAAAATCGCTGCCTCTTCGGAATATGAAAGCTACCGGCAGTTGAAAGAAACAGCTCGTAAGAAAGGCGTTAAGTTCCTGTTTGAAACCAATGTAGGTGCAGGTTTACCAATTATCAACACGATGAACGCCTTAATCAACAGTGGTGACAAAATCCTCAAATTGCAGGCCGTATTGTCCGGTACGTTAAACTTTATTTTCAACGCCCTTTCGGAAAAAATCCCGCTGAGCAAAGCCATTGCAATGGCAAAGGAAGCCCGTTTCTCCGAACCCGATCCAAGAATTGATTTGAACGGAACAGATGTCATTCGAAAGTTAATCATCCTCTCCCGCGAAGCCGGTTACAAAGTCAATCAATCGGATGTAGAAAAACATTTGTTTATTCCCGACCAATATTTAAGCAACTCTTTGGATTATTTTTGGAAATCAATTTCCGAACTGGACGCTGAATTTGAGAACAAACGGAAAGAACTGGAAACACAGGGAAAGCGTTATCGCTTCGTGGCGGAAATGGATAACGGTAAGTGCCACGTAGGATTACAGGCGATCAATCGCAGTCATCCTTTCTACGAACTGGAAGGCAGCAACAATATCATTATGATAACCACGGAACGCTATAACGAATTTCCAATGATTATTAAAGGTTACGGTGCAGGCGCGGCTGTTACGGCGGCAGGCGTTTTTGCTGACATCATCAGTATTGCAAACATCAGATAAAAGAATATATGGAAAATACAGTATTCTCAAAATACACCGAAGATTTTGTTCGCGCCGCCTTGGATTATTGTATCCTGATGGAAAAAACCAGAGCAAATGAAAAAAAAACGTTTATCGATAATATGGTAAAAGTTTTGCCTTTGCTGTATATAAAAGTATCTATTATTCCGCCGATTACGGAAGATTACGAGTCAGAATTGGAGGTAAAAGTCACGGAAGAAATGTATGAGCAGGTGCGAGCAAATATTGCCAATCTTCTCGGTGAAGACGATTTATATCTGGAAACATTTCATCCGGATATAAAACTGAGCGATTCGCCCGTTGCGGTAAAAATTTCGGAAGATTTGGCGGATATTTACCAGGATTTGGGCAACTTTATCGCCGTATTCAAAAATGGACAAAAAGAAACCATGAACGATTCGCTGGTTCTCAGTATCCGGAATTTTGAAAAATACTGGGGACAGCGATTGGTAAACGCTTTACGTGCATTACATTTTATTAAAATACAGAGACACCAATTTTGAAGATTAAACGAAAGTGGGGAAAAGTATAACAAAAGAGGAGATTTCGAGTTTTGAAATTGAAGAATTTCCGGGAGAGATTTATGTAATTGACAATCCGGTAGATTCGAGAAAAGCCGTTCGCTATTTATCTCAATTCAAGTTGCTTGGTTTTGACACTGAAACCCGTCCGTCGTTTACGCGAGGACTTCTTCGTAGCGTTGCTTTGGTTCAAATTTCCACTTCCAATATTTGCTTCCTGTTTCGTTTGAAGAAATGCGAATTTCCGCTATCGCTTATCAATTTGCTGTCTAATCCTGAGATCCTTAAAATCGGCTTGTCCTTGAAAGATGACTTTTTAAGCATGAGCCGTAGTTTTAAATTCTCTCCTAAAGGCTTTGTTGATTTACAAAAAATCGTTCTGAAACACGATATTGAAGACCTCGGTTTGCAAAAAATCTACGCCATTCTATTTCAGAAAAAAATATCTAAAAACCAGCGGTTGACGAATTGGGAAGCGGAAGAATTGTCGGAAGCGCAGAAAAAATATGCCGCTTTAGATGCTTGGGCTTGCCTGAAAATTTACGAATATTTGTGCCTGTCCGTTTGTTCGCATACCTAATTATAAAGGTTAAACATCGTTAAAAGCGAATTTTTTATGCTAAAAATGATGTTTTATAACATGAAAAGTATTACTTTTGTGCTGTGTTTTTCATGGTATTTAGATTTAAGGTTAACTAACAATGAAGATTGGTTGTCGTGATGACAACCTTTCCTTATTTTAAACCGGTCATTCCTGCGAAATAGCATAATTAACAGATTAACACAGAAAAAACTTTTTTGCTTTAATAGTTTTCATAATTTTGCTACCGAATGTAAGACTGAATGTTTTGAAAATTCAAACAAAATTCGGTTTGTGTAATAAAAAGCGTTACCTTTGCGTTCGTTTTACTTAATGGAAGTAGATATGAGTAATAAATTAATAAAGATAGGGATTACGCAAGGAGATACCAACGGCGTTTCTTACGAATTAATAATCAAAACATTCGCAGCCGAAGAGATTTTTGAATTGTGTATCCCGGTGCTTTACGGCTCATCCAAAGTTTTGGCATACCACCGGAAAGAGATGGCGCTTCCTTCCCTCAATATCAACGTGATTTCTCATGCAGACCAGGCAAAAACCGATTATTTAAACCTTGTGAATTGCGGATGCGAGGAGGTTACTGTCGATTTCGGCAAAGCAACTCCCGAATCCGAATCTGCGGCGGTACAATCCATGCAAATGGCCTTCGACGACCTCAAAGCCGGAATGATTGACGCGCTGGTATTTGCGCCGTCCAATGTGGACGAACGGCAATTCCTCTCGCAGCAATCAGGCAAAATGCCGATGAAAACAGTTATCCACAACAACTTGCGAATAGCGTTTGCCGACCAGTTGACCACAGATTCGCTTGTCTGTAAGATTAAAGATTTGCACACTTCTTTAATTCACGACTTTGCGGTTACGTTTCCGCGAATAGCCGTTCTGTCGTTTAATCGGGGCAAAGGCATTAAAGAAAGGGAAGAGGGCAGGGAGGAGGCCGATATTATTATTCCGGCAATCAAAGCCGCCTGCGAAAAAGGCATTATCTGCGTCGGTCCGTATGCTATCAACAACTTTTTCTCCGATCGTGATTATATGAAGTTTAGCGCGGTTCTTGCCATTACCCACCATGGTCAGGTTTTGATGCCTTTTCGTTCCATATCTTCCGGCGAAGGAGCGTGTTATTATGCTGGTATACCTTTTGTGGCTACGGCTCCCGATTATGACGCCGCACACGGCAACGCAGGGAAAAACGAAAGTTCCGAAGCGGCGTTCCGGAATGCCTTTTATTTGGCACTTGACGTCTTCCGGACACGGAAAATTGATAAAGAAATACATGCAAATCCATTGAAAAAACATTATTTTGAAAATGGCTTGGATAATGAAAAATTAGATCTGACCAAAGAATATTAAAAATACCAAGAGAATGAATTATGCGATCATTGCAGCAGGGGAAGGTTCCCGAATGGTGAAAGAAGGCATCCAAATTCCAAAACCGTTGGTTCAACTTCATGGCGTTTCGTTGATTGACAGGTTGATAACTATCTTTATGGAAAATAAGGCTACATCTATTTCCATCATTATTAACGAAGAAATGGAGGAAGTACGCAAGCATATCGAAAAAATAAACTTGGGCATACCGTTTCATATTGTAATAAAATCCACGCCCGGTTCCATGCACAGTTTTTATGAATTAAGCAAATATTTGCAGGACGGAAAGTTCTGCCTGACAACCGTTGATACAATTTTCCGGGAGGACGAGTTTTCAAATTTTATCCGCGCGTTTGAACGAGACGGCGAACATGACGGATTGATGGCAATCACGCCTTATATCGACGACGAAAAACCGCTCTATATATCTGTAGATGAAGATTCCATGCTGATAAAAGATTTCCTGAACAAACCGGCAGACGGCGAAAAATATGTGTCGGGCGGCATTTACGGATTGACTCCCAAAGCCCTCCCAACTCTATATAAATGTTTGAAAAACGGCGGACTACGTATGCGCAACTATCAACGGCAACTGATTGCCGACGGGTTGAAACTGAAAGCCTTCCCATTTGAAAAGATTGTGGACGTTGATCATGCGGGCGATATCAAGGTTGCCGAATCTTTCCTGTCGGAATTGCCGCAGCTTAAATTTGCAGCCATACGCCGTGGAAATCAATATTCGCCCAGCCATGTCAGCAACGACGCCGCTATTTTCAACCTGACAATCGACAGGCTGAAAGAGAAAAATTGCGAGATAAAGGTTTATTCCGAGCGGCAATTTCAACGCGCTTCGATTGACTCCAACGTTATTTTCAATATGGCGCGGGACACATGCTCTGTCTCTAAATTGCAGGAACTGGAAGACAAGGGAGTGAAAATAATCAATTCGGGATATGGGATAGGCAATTGTACGCGGTCGAAAATGGTCGCGCTTTTGCTCGGCAACGAAATACCATATCCAAAGAGCCTGATTGTTTCCACCGATGAGCCGTTGCCGCAATCTGCGCTCGAACTGGGTGATTTCTGTTGGGTGAAACGCGGCGATTTTCATTCAATCCGCTACGAAGATGTTACATACGCGAGGAACGGCAAGACTGTCGAGAATATTCTCCGTGAATTTGCTTCGCGGAATATTCTTTCCGCCGTTTTGAACGAACATGTGAAGGGCGATTTAATCAAATTTTACGGTGTTAAGAATACCGGCTTTTTTTACTGGTTCTATCCCAATGATGTAAATCACAGCAAATTCGGGTTGGAAACCATTAACGGGAAAACTCGAAAGATATCGTTTGATTTGGAGTACATGAAAGAGATTTGTACAAAAGCGGCCGAAGTATTGAATATATATATATATGGAGGCGACTGTGTGGTTGATAAATCAGGCAATATCTGTATCATTGATTTTAACGACTGGCCGAGTTTTGCGCCTTGCAGGACGGAAGCCGCACCCTATATAGCACAATGTATTTATGAATTTGCAACAAAATAAGCCCACATTTGAATCGACGTTGAAATCCCGCGATACGGAAGAGTTTCTCGACATTCATTTTTACCGCCCTGTTGGTTATCGCTTGGCATTGTTTTTCAACCGTTTGGACGTTACGCCCAATCAAGTTACCATTGCGTCTATTTTTATCGGGATTGCGGCAGGCGTCTGTTTTGCGTTCTCTTCCTTCGGGATAAACCTTTTGGGCGTATTCCTGTTAATTTGGGCGAATATCTACGACAGCGTCGATGGACAGTTAGCCCGAATGACCGGCCGTAAAACCGAACTTGGACGGATATTGGACGGCGCTTGCGGCGATTTCTGGTTCCTTTCGATATATGTTGCGCTTATTTTTCGCCTGTGGCCGGTATGGAATTTTTGGATTCTCCTTTTAGCGCTTGCCGCCGGTTATTTCCACAGCAAACAGTCTGCAATGGCCGATTATTACAGGAATATTTATCTTTTATTTCTGAAAGGAAAAAACGGAAGCGAGTGGGACAATTCGTCGGATTTGCGTGGTAAATATGCCGCAATCAGTTGGAAGAAGCAACCCTGGGTGAAATTGTTTGAAAAAGCCTATATTATTTATACGGAAGGACAGGAGAGATGGTCGCCCTGCCTGCAAAGGATGCGAAAGATGATCAATGGCGATATATCCGGAGGGTTTCGGGACGGTTTTTTGAAGAAAACGTTTCCTCTGTTGAAATATACCAACATGCTTTCTTTCAATTTGCGTGTTATCGTCCTGTTTATCTGTGTACTTTCCGGGTTCCCGTGGATTTATTTTATATTTGAACTTACAGTATTAAATAGTATGCTTCTGTATATGGTGCGGAAGCATGAAACAATTTGCAAAGAATATGTTGAACATTAAAGGAGTAATTTTTGACTACGGCGGCACAATCGACACCAACGGCAAACATTGGGTGGAAGTGTTATGGGATGCTTATGCCGCAACCGGCGTGCCGGTAAGCAAGCAGCAATTTAGGGATGCGTATGCGTATGGCGAACGCTGGCTGTCTTTGTACCCTATGATCTTGCCTCAGGATAACTTCAAAAGTGTACTTTTGAAAAAAATCAGCATCCAGTTAACTTGGTTGAAAAATGAGAGATTTTTGCCTGGGGATTGCAATACATTGGAATATTCGCTGGCTATTTCCTGTCAGTGTTATGCTTTCATTCTTGCCGTTATAGAAGACGCGAGGCCGGTTTTGGAAGAATTGGCCGCCGCGTATCCGTTAGTATTGGTTTCTAATTTTTATGGGAATATGGAAACCGTTCTTGAAAATTTCGACCTGCGACATTATTTCAAAGCCATTGTAGAATCGGCAATTGTGGGCATCCGCAAACCCGATCCTGCTATTTTCGCTTTGGGCGTGGAAAAACTGGGCATGAAACCGGAAGAAATAGTCGTGATTGGCGATTCGTACAAAAAAGATATTTTCCCCGCCGGGCAAATCGGCTGCAAGACAATTTGGCTGAAAGGCGCGGGGTGGGATGGCGACAGTGACGACCGGCAGGCGGCGGATATTATTATTCAGGATATTAAAGAATTAAGAATGTTAATCAAGCAATAATCCCGCGGGGGAACCGTACATGTCATTGCGAGCCACGAAGCGGCTCGGCAATCCGGCAAACAGAACCGTACCCGTCATTGCGAGGGCTTCGCCCGAAGCAATCCAGGGAAAAAACCGCAACGCCCCGAACGCTTCCACAGCCCCGCATTCAATCACATTAGACAGGAAACTGACAGTAGTATCTCCATTCT
>JAIRKG010000119.1 GCA_031260235.1 Dysgonamonadaceae bacterium
CGGTAATTCCCTTATTTGAAAAGCAAATCGAAAAAGGAGGTCCCGTAACGCTGACCGATCCCCAAATTACCCGTTATTTCATGACCATTCCCGAAGCCTGTAGCCTGGTACTCGAAGCCGGCCGTTTCGGAAAAGGCGGGGAAATTTTTATTTTCGACATGGGTGAACCGGTCAGGATAAGGAACCTGGCTGAAGATATGATTCGCCTGTCCGGCTATGAACCGTATAAAGATATTGACGTCATAATCACAGGACTTCGACCGGGAGAAAAACTGTATGAAGAATTACTGTATGACGGAGAAACCTACAGCCCAACCTGTAATAAAAAGATTATGGTCAGAAACATCTGCAAACAAAACATCGAAGACGTATTGCCTCTGTTAAACAAACTGATTGAAACTGCCGACACATACGACAATATGGAAATTGTGAAGGTAATGAAGCAAATCGTGCCTGAATTTAAGAGCGTCAATTCGGAATTCGGGATATTGGATTTGGATAAAGAGTAATTCCATATCTGTATCTGTTTGAGTATAAATTCAGAATAAATTCTAATTATTTCCCAATGAATATAGCAATTGTCGGCGCCGGTTATGTCGGCTTGGTTACTGGAACTTGTTTTTCCGAAATGGGTATTAATGTAACGTGCGTAGATGTGGACTCCGCCAAAATAGAAAAACTGAATCGGGGGATTATTCCTATTTACGAACCCGGACTGGAAGATATGGCAACAAAGAATTTCAAAGCCGGACGGTTGAAATTCACAACCGATTTGACGTCTTGCTTGAATGAAATCGAAGTACTTTTCAATGCGGTGGGAACGCCGCCCGACGAAGACGGAAGCGCCGATTTACAGTATGTGTTGGAGGTAGCGCGTACTGTCGGGAAAAACATCGGCAAATATCTTTTGGTCGTTACCAAAAGCACGGTTCCGGTCGGTACTGCCGCTAAGGTAAAATCCGTCATTCAAGAGGAATTGAACAAACGGGGCGTGTCCATTCCTTTCGACGTCGCCTCCAACCCCGAATTTCTGAAAGAAGGAACAGCAATCAAAGACTTTATGGGACCCGACAGGGTGGTTGTCGGCACGGAAAGCGAAAAAGCGAAAAACCTGATGGAGCGCTTATATAAACCTTTCACCCTGAATCATTACCGGATGATATTTACCGATATTCCTTCGGCAGAAATGATTAAATATGCGGCAAACGCAATGCTGGCCACAAGGATTTCCTTTATGAACGATATTGCCAACCTCTGCCGGCTGGTAGGTGCAGACGTGAATATGGTTCGCAACGGGATCGGCTCGGATTCGCGGATAGGAAATAAATTCCTGTATCCCGGATGTGGTTACGGCGGATCCTGTTTTCCGAAAGATGTGAAAGCATTGATAAAAACCGCCGCCCAAAACGGTTATGAGATGCAGGTATTGAAAGCAGTGGACGCCGTCAATGAAACGCAGAAAACCATACTGTTCAAGAAACTGCAAAGAATATTTAACAACAATTTCACGGAAAAAACCGTTGCTTTGTGGGGGCTGGCATTTAAGCCGGAAACCGACGATATGCGGGAAGCACCGTCGTTGGTTCTGATAGATTTGCTCCTGAAAGCCGGCTGTAATATAAAGGTTTACGACCCTGTGGCGATGAACGAAAGCAAGCGGCGATTGGGCGACAGGGTGGTTTATGCCCGCGACATGTATGATGCGGTTTTGGACGTGGACGCGCTGTTGCTTCTGACCGAATGGAAAGAGTTTCGCATGCCGGCTTGGGAGGTTTTGAAAAAGGTAATGAAAAATCCGGTAGTTGTTGACGGACGTAATATTTATGATAAAAAAGAAATGGAAGCCAACGGCTTTATATATGAGAATATTTAATTCAAAATACGGCAAAGCATCAAACAATAGAAAAATACCGTAAATAAGGTATTGCAGCAGCAAAAATACCACCATACCTTTGCACAAAAAAAGCAAAATAATTTCAGTTTTAGATGTGTATTAAAATTAAAAAAGTATGAAAAGGTATTTGGAAAAATTAGGTTTGATTGTATTAATAGCCATCAATGGCTCGGTAAATGCGCAGACAGCCGGTAAAGCCGTCCATGCCGGACAACAGGAAATTGTTTATATCAAAGGGCTTGAATTTGTGGACGCTTTACTGGAAAAATGGATTTCCGAGTATTCAAAAGAACATCCCGATGTGACGCTGTCCATTGCCGGTAAGAACGCCGAAGAACATTCGATTGAAGTTGTATTGTTCGACAAACAAAATGACGACGCTTCACAAGTGACGAAACCAACCGTTTCTTTCGGTAAATATGCCGTTTTGCCGATTACGGGGAAAAACAACGCCCTGCCGGACGAATTGAAAAAGAAAAAACTGAACGAAAAACGAATCAAGGAATTGTTTTTTGAAAAAGACCACCTCGCAGACAACAGCGACGAGGTAAATTCGAAGAAAAAATATGACCTTACGGTTTATTCGGGCAACCATTCTTATTCCATATCCCATTCCTTTGCCCGACATTTCGGATACGATGCCGGTAGCCTGAAAGGCAAAAAGATTGCCGGCAACGACATTTACCTGAACAGCGCTGTCGAGAAAGACACCAAAGGAATCAGTTTTAATTCCTTGAGTTATATTTTCAATATCGAATCAAGGCAGTTAAAAGACAATATTGCACTGCTTCCTCTGGACGTGAAGAAAGAATATGCCGAAGTCCTACATTCGCAAAATCTGGATGAAACAATCCAACTGCTGGAAAGCAAAGAAATTAACCTGATACCGGTAGAAAAATTGACATTCGTGTTGAACGGAAATGTGAGCGCAGCAACACTTCATTTTTTGGAATGGACACTTTCGGAAGGACAGGATTACCTTCATTCGTTCGGTTTTCTTCAATTGGATACAAAAACGCTCGCACAACAACGGAAGCAAATATCCGCATTGGAAACCATATCACTAGCCATAAACAATTAAAATGATTAATCTGGGCGCCACCCCGTCCCTGCGCCGCCCCGTCATTGTATCCCACATCACCGCTCCTTTATTAAGAAATAATCCCGTTCCGCGAGCACATCCGGCGAACGGAACCCTTGCCCTGCCGGTGCGCGGACAATAATAAATTCATTGACGTCGTATTTGATATTCAGCCGCAGTGTAACCAGCCAACCGAAACGGCTGTTGTAATCAGCCCACAAGCCTGCCACGAAGATCAGGTTCAGCAGTTGCGTATTGGTGTATTCGGCGAAGGCGCCCGGCACCGCTTCCGTGCGGTTGATGTCCGTTTTTATCTTCAAATAATCAAATTGTACTTATTTTATGTTATTTTAATACCAAAAAGTACCAGCGTCGATACAAAAAGAGTCGGCGTCCTCACTAAAAGAGTGAAATTCAGAGAAAAAAGCCTCGAAGTCGGAGAAAATGAAAAATTTTTCCTGGATTGCTTAGGGCTTCGCCCTCGCAATAGACTTGTTGCGAAACTCACTTTAACACTCTATTTTCATAGTTTACTATTCCACAAATCAAGTTGTATCTTAACCCAAATTTTTTTCGTCTGTTACGATATCGCTCGCGTGCCATACCAA
>JAIRKG010000011.1 GCA_031260235.1 Dysgonamonadaceae bacterium
GGCGTATCGGTATGCGAATCCAGCGAGATGATCTTGCGGTGGATTTCTTTGGCTTTCTTATACAAATCGGCTTCTCCGGCAAAACATTTGAAAGTGTCGACCATAACAGCATTACCGGCGGCAGCCATTGTTTCCGGATGCCATTGAACGCCCCAAATGGTCTTCCCGTCTTCCGCTTCAATGGCTTCAATAATACCGTCTTCGGCAAATGCAACCGCTTTTAATCCGGGTGCGACGGTTTTTATCGCCTGGTGGTGGAATGAATTAACCTGCAAATCGATTTGTTTGATAATTTGATAGATTTTGGATTCGGGATTAATTCGCACCGAGTGGGTAGCAACGTCTCGCGCTTCCGTCTGACTGTGAACGATTTTTGAATTGAGAACTTGTGAAGGAATATCCTGTATCAGCGTACCGCCGAAAGCAACATTGAGCGCCTGATGTCCGCGGCAAATGCCCAAAACAGGCATCTGCCGTTCGGCAGCCAAATGAATCAATGTCAGGTCATATTTGTCCCTGTCCAAGTTGTAATCGGTAACCGTTAGGTGCAATTCTTCGCCGAAAAGGAGAGAATAAATATCGCCGCCGCCGGATAATATCAGTCCGTCAATGTTGGAAACAATATTTTCTAAAACGGATTTGTCGGTAACAAGGGGGATCAAAACGGGCGTTGCTCCTGCTTTGACTGTTGCGTTTACGTATGCGTCGGCGATGCAGGATTTTCCTTCGGCATGATTGACTGATAGTCCGATAATCATATTACATATTATTGGCGCAAAAAATAGTTGCATCATTGATTATCTACACATCAATATTAGCGTAAGTAGCATTGTCTTCAATAAATTCCCGCCGCGGCGCAACTTCTTCTCCCATAAGCATTGAGAAAACATGATCTGCTTCGGCGGCATTTTCAATGGAAACCTGCCGCAGGGTACGCATTTCGGGATTCATTGTCGTGTCCCAAAGTTGGGAAGCATTCATTTCTCCCAAACCTTTGTAGCGTTGAGTTGTCGTCTGGCTTTCATTACCGTCGGCATATTTGTCGATAAACGCTTGACGTTGCTGGTCTGTCCAGCAATATTCCTCGATTTTTCCTTTTTTCATCAGATAGAGCGGAGGAGTAGCGATGTAAATATAGCCGTTTTCAATCATCGGGCGCATGTGTCTGAAAAAGAAAGTCAGAATGAGCGTGGCAATGTGGCTTCCGTCTACGTCGGCGTCAGTCATAATGACCACTTTGTGATAGCGCAGCTTGGCAATGTTCAATGCTTTGGAATCTTCTTCCGTGCCGACGGTTACACCCAAAGCCGTGTAGATATTGCGGATTTCTTCACTCTCAAGCACTTTATGGCTCATCGCTTTTTCAACATTCAGTATTTTCCCGCGCAAAGGCAAAATGGCTTGGAATTGGCGGTCGCGTCCCTGTTTGGCTGTTCCGCCTGCGGAGTCCCCTTCAACGAGGAAGATTTCGCATTTTTCAGGGTCTTTGTCCGAACAATCGGCTAATTTTCCGGGCAGTCCGCCGCCGGACAACGGCGATTTCCGTTGCACCATTTCGCGGGCTTTCCGGGCAGCTTGGCGAGCCGTTGCCGCTAAAATCACTTTTTCAACAATCAGCCGCGCTTCTTTGGGATGTTCTTCCAAAAAGTTTCCGAGAATTTCACTCACAGCGATGTCCACTGCACCAATGACTTCATTGTTGCCCAGTTTGGTTTTTGTCTGTCCCTCGAACTGAGGCTCTTGCACTTTGATAGAGATAACGGCTGTCAAACCTTCGCGGAAATCGTCGCCGTTGATTTCCACTTTTACTTTTTCCAGCATTTTTGATTCTTCGGCGTATTTTTTCAACGTCCGCGTCAATCCGCGACGAAAGCCCGTCAGATGTGTACCGCCTTCTATCGTGTTAATATCGTTGACATAAGAATACACATTTTCGTTATAGGAAGTATTGTAAGTCATGGCGATTTCCACCGGAATTTCCTGTTTTTCGGTAACAATGTGGATGACTTCCTGAATCAGCGGCTCTTTGTTGGCGTCAATGTATTTGACAAATGCTTTCAGTCCTTCTTCCGAATAGAATTTTTCACGCTTATAAGTTCCATTGTCTTTGACCACCCGTTTATCAATCAAATGGATATTTACTCCGGTATTCAAATAAGCCAGTTCGCGCAAACGTTTGGCGAGGATGTCGTATTTATATTCGGTTGTGATAAAAATAGTCGCATCGGGTTTGAATGTTATCATAGTGCCCCGTTCGGCTGTTTCGCCTATGACTTTGACTTCCGACAGCGGTTTTCCGCAGGAATACGCCTGTTCATACACTTTCCCGTCGCGACGGATTTCAACCCTTAAATGCGTCGATAAAGCATTGACGCAAGAAACGCCAACGCCGTGCAAACCGCCCGACACTTTATAAGAACCCTTATCAAATTTACCGCCGGCGTGCAATACCGTCATCACAACTTCCAATGCGGATTTTTGTTCTTTCTCGTGGAAATCGACCGGAATACCGCGCCCGTCGTCTTTTACCGTAATGGAATTATCTTCGTTGATAGCGACTTCAATGTTTTTGCAATATCCGGCAAGCGCCTCGTCGATTGAGTTGTCGACTACTTCGTTCACCAAATGGTGCAACCCCTTTTCGCTGACGTCGCCGATGTACATTGCAGGACGCTTCCGAACCGCTTCCAAACCTTCAAGAACCTGAATATTCTCTGCCGAATATTCGTTCGAAATATTTTTTATTTCTTCATTCATATTATATATATTTTTTTCAGTAATTTAGATGCAAAAATACTCAATTAATTGCAATTCTATGCACTTTTCTCGTTGAAAAATAAATTTAGCCCGCACTTCGTTCTTTGGACTGTTTATCTGTGCACCCTCACCGCTCCCCGTCAAGAATCAATCCTGTGGGGGAAGTCTCCCCCCGCTTCAGCCGCCTACGGCGGGCTTCCGCTTCCCCCTCTGCGGGGGACACCCCCGCAGGATTAATTCTTGATTGGGAAAATTAGCGAATTTTCCATACTTTTGCAGACAATTTATGAACGGAATTTCCATTATAATCATCATTCTACTCTATTTCGGACTGTTGTTTGCCATATCCCTGCTCACGGGAAAAAAACACTCCGGAAACGCTGCTTTTTTCCTTGGCAACCGGAAATCGCCATGGTATATCGTTGCCATTGGGATGATTGGCTCTTCTTTGTCGGGGATAACTTTTGTGTCCGTTCCCGGAATGGTCGGGAAATTCGACATGACTTATATGCAAATGGCAATGGGTTTTGTTCTTGGATATGCGGTGATTGCCTTTATCCTCCTGCCGGTTTATTACAAGCTGAATACTGCCGGCATTTACTCTTATTTGAACGACCGTATCGGGCGACGCGCCTATAAAACCGCTGCCGGTTTTTTCATCCTGTCGCGAATGGCTGTTGCCGCTACCCGGCTTTATATCGCCGTTTTAATCCTCCAGACTTATGTTTTCGACGCATGGAACGTTCCTTTCGCAGTTACCGCCGCCGGTTTTCTGCTGATGATTTGGCTATATACCCACAAAAGCGGTATTAGAACAATTGTTTGGACAGACTTGCTGCAAACGTTCTTTTTAATTGTGGCTTTGATTATTATTATTTGGCAGGTTGCCGTTGGATTGAACCTTGATTTTGCAGGAATAATCGCCTCGGTTAAAGAAAGTCCGCACGCCCGCATTTTTGTTTTCGACGACTGGTATTCGCAACAAAACTTTTTTAAACAATTCCTTGGCGGGATGTTCGTAACCATCGCTATGACGGGAATCGACCTGGAAATGATGCAGAAAAACCTTTCGTGTAAAAACCTGCGCGACGCTCAAAAAAACGTTTGCACCTGCAGCCTGTTTTTTATTCCGGTCAATTTGTTATTTCTCTGTTTGGGGATATTGACGCTCAACTATGCCCGTATTAATCATATCGCTCTGCCTGCAATGGGAGATGATATTCTTCCGACGCTGATTTCAAACGGTTATTTCGGAACGGTGGCAATCGTTTTCTTTACAATCGGCATTATTGCCGTGACCTTTGCCAGCGCCGATTCGGCTTTGGCGGGACTGACTACTTCCATTTGCGTAGATTTCCTTGAAGTTGACAAACACAGCGAAAAGGAAGCACGGAAAATCCGGTTGAGCGTTCATTTCACCGTTTCGCTCGCTTTTGTCGGGATTATGCTGCTTTTCAAAGTCATTAACAATACCAGCGTAATCGACGCGCTTTACAAGATTGTTTCCTATACGTATGGGCCTCTGCTCGGCCTGTTTGCTTTTGGGATTTTATTTAAGAGGCGGACTCGTGACCGATTTGTTCCGTATATATGCATCGTTGCGCCCGTTATTTGTTTTGTGGGGAATTTACTTTTGCAGGCGACTACAGGCTATCGGTTTGGTTATGAATTGTTGATTGTGAATGCGGCTTTGGTGGTGGCGGGGTTGGTTTCGGCGGCTTCGTTCAAATAAACTTTGCGATCTTTCTGATATTCCATTTACAAAAGGGCTGCAATCCGCAACGCTCACACGCGGGTTTCCGGGCAACGCAAACATACCGTCCATGCAAAATCAGCCAGTGGTGGGCAATCGACCAGAGATGTTCGGGGATATATTTGGTAAGTTTTTTCTCCGTTTCCAGCGGCGTTTTGGAATTATCGGTCAGTCCGATTCGGTTTGCCACGCGGAAAACATGTGTATCTACGGCTAATGCGGGAATATTGAAAGCGACAGACACAATTACATTTGCCGTTTTTTTTCCAACGCCCGGCAATTTTGTTAAATCTTCGATGCTCGAAGGAACTTTCCCTCCAAAATCGCTCATCAGTTTTTTAGCCGTTTCAACCAGGTGATTGGCTTTATTGTTGGGATAAGAGACGCTCTTTATATATTCAAAAATCGTTTCTTTGTTGGAAGCGGCAAGAACTTCCGGCGTTGGAAATGCCTCAAACAAAGCAGGAGTAATCATATTGACGCGCTTATCCGTGCATTGCGCCGACAGAATTACCGAAACCAACAGTTGAAAAGGATCGTTATAATGCAGTTCCGTTTCGGCGACGGGCATGTTTCGTTCAAACCAATCAATTACTTTTTCGTAGCGTTCTCTTTTTGTCATAATCTTTCACGGTAACCCGTTTGCCGTTTAGTCAAGAAGTTATATGGCAGATTCAAATTTCCGAAGAAAGCGCACATCATTTTCGGAAAACAAGCGTAAATCTTTCACCTGATATTTGAGGTTGGTAATTCGTTCGATACCCATTCCAAGTGCATATCCCGAATATGTTTTACCGTCTATTCCACAGTTTTCCAACACACTTGGATCGACCATTCCGCAGCCCAATATTTCCACCCAACCGGTGTGTTTGCAGAATGGACAACCTTTCCCGCCGCAAAGGTTGCAACTGATATCCATCTCGGCGCTCG
This sequence comes from Dysgonamonadaceae bacterium, assembly GCA_031260235.1. Lineage (GTDB taxonomy): Bacteria > Bacteroidota > Bacteroidia > Bacteroidales > Azobacteroidaceae > Azobacteroides. The sequence continues at coordinate 5,441 of JAIRKG010000011.1, forward strand.
GCTCGGTAAACGGAAAGAACGACGGACGCAAGCGGATTTCCGTATCCTGTCCGAACATTTCTTTGGCGAAGAACAGAAGGACTTGCCGCAAATCGGCGAAAGAGACGTTCTTGTTGACGTACAAGGCTTCTACTTGATGGAAAAAACAATGTGCACGGTAGGAAATCGCCTCGTTTCGATAGACGCGGCCGGGGCAAATGATGCGGATTGGCGGTTGCGTTTTCTCCATGACGCGGGTCTGGACGGAAGAAGTATGCGTTCGCAACAGCAAATCTTTTCCCTGTTTCACGAAAAATGTATCCTGCATATCGCGTGCCGGATGGTCTTCGGCAAAGTTCAGGGAAGAAAAAACGTGCCAATCGTCTTCAATTTCGGGACCTTCGGCAATGCTGAATCCCAGTCGTGCAAAAATGTCGCAAATTTCTTTCCGGACAATGGAAAGCGGATGCCTTGTGCCGACGAGGTAGGGATAGGAGGTTCGCGTCAAATCCAAGTCTTCTGCATCGGCGCTTTGATTTTCAGAACTTTCCTTTAACTGATTGATTCGCTGTTGCGCTTTTTTTTTCAGTTCGTTCAGTTTTTGCCCGACGGCTCGTTTTTCTTCGACGGCCACATTGCGGAAATCGTTCATCAATTGAGTGATTTCACCTTTTTTACTCAGGTATTTAATTCTCAGATCTTCTATTTCTTTGTTGCTGTCTGCACGTAAATCCATTATTTCAGACAGTAGTGCATTGATTTTGTTGAGCATATTTTTGTATTTATAACTGTTTCGAGAGCAAAATTAGCAGTTTATTTTTTGCCTGCCAAATTATTTGTCTTCTTCGCTTTCTGCGCTTCTTTCCGCTGTTTTTCCTTTTCTTTTTGTTGTTCTTTTTTCCGTTTTGCCGCCGCTTTCCGCGCGTCTTCTTTTTCTTTGGCAATGCGTTTTTTGTCCGCTTCCGCCTGTTTTGCCTTGTTTTCTTTCTGCTTTGCCAAATCTTTTTCCTGCTGTTTTTGGGCTTTCAACCGGGCAGCCTCTTCCGCTTGCTGCTTTTTGAGTTGTTCTTTTTCCTCTTTTCTCTTTTGGCGAGCCAATTCACGGTCGGTCTTGTCTTTTTTCGCCTGCTCTTTTTTCCGCTGTTTCTTCAGTTCTTTTTCTTCTTTTTCCTTCTGTTTGGCATATTCGTCAATGGCGTTCATCTTTTTCTTTTTGAACAGATTCAAAATGCCGTGAATAGGGTCGTTAGCGATTTCATTATATGTTTTTTGCAGCTTATCTATTTTTTCGGTTACTTCGTCGTAAATATCGTCGATTGCCTCGTCGATTTTGTCGGTCGTTTTTTCTTCTTTTGTTTCAGTGGAATCGGTTTTGACGGCGGGAATCGAATCGACGGGAACGGTTGCTATAACGGGTTCTTCCGTTTCCGGCTCCGTTTCCTCCATTGTTGCGGCTTCCGCTTCTTTTTTCTTCTGTTCTGCAATACGGATCTCTTCGTCTTCCTTATTTAAATTCCATCGCAAAATCAGATCTTCGTTGTCTTTGCTAAAATGTTCTTCAAAGAAAAGCATGTAATCGTTCAGGCTTTTTCCTTTCATTAGCGTCGCGTGATTTTCTTGCGAAATGGGGACGATAACGACTGCCTGCCCCAGTTCGCCTCCATATCCCGAAGCCTGGTTGATCATTTTATAATATTGCGTCACTTCCGACAGATTGTTGAATCCGGTTATTTCCATCGATCCGATTTCATCGTTAATATCCGTTTTTTGCAAGCCGAAATCGTTCACCATAAAGTTGCCGAAATTGAAACTTGCCACGGTAAACAACAACAGGTTTTCGTTGAGGCTTCCTTTCGGGAAGATGAACAACAGTTTGTGCGGCGTGTTTACATCGTCGGTGAAAAGCAAGGCGGAATCGGGCAAGGCATCGTCTGCCGTTCCGAAATGCATATCAAACAATCCGCTTTTTGCCAGGGAATTATCGCCGGTTACTATCTGCAATCCATGCTGGAATCCTTTCATTATTTCGCCGGCCAAAACCGAAACGTCTTCGTTGGGATATTTATCAATCAGTTGCTGCAACAAAACCTTAAACGTATCGGTTTCTTGCGTTTGTACAAAGCTCAAGGCATTAATAAACATAAATTTGGGCATCAGTTTCGATTGATTGTACTTGCCGGAAACTTCTTCATATATTTCCCGAATAACAATCGGATTTCCGTCCAAATATTCGTTGTATATTTTTTGATACAGAGAATCCTGTATGACGGGCAGCATTTTTTGATTGTATTCATAATTCGGGTCTGCCATTGCTATAGCCAAATCGCTTTCGGGAAATTCTTCGCGGATTTTTGCCTTATAGAGATTGGCTGTTGCCATATCGTTCAGCCGCCAATAAATCAGATAAATATGATGATATACTTCCTGTTTGTTCTCATTTTCGGAATAGCGGGTATTGAGCGTATCGAATGTTTCCAGCGCCAAATCATAGTCTTCCAGCATGTCTTTATAAATGACGCCCATGTTGAATAAGCCATCGGCGATAATCAGGCTGGATGCCGCTATATCTTCTTCTGTGACGGGAATTTGCTGCAAATAATATTGCGGATCTTTGAGGTCTTCGGAGAGCGGCTGTTTTTCGGCGGTCGCGTCTCCGGCAATGGAATCGGCGGACAAGTCCGGAGAATCGGTCACAGCGGCAATGGAATCGGTTGCAGCAGCCAAATCGTTGGTTTCGGTTATATTCGGCAGCGAACTCTCCTTTTCTTTTCTTCGCCAGTTGTCTTCCAACTTTCGCCGTCCCCATTTTTGCCGGAAAGTGTTTTTACCGAGGGCTACAGCCTGCTTGTTGTAAAAATAAAACGATTCGTCCGAAGAGGCAGGAGTCGGCGGGAGAATGGGTTTCTGAGGCCTATGGACATTTGAGGCC
>JAIRKG010000085.1 GCA_031260235.1 Dysgonamonadaceae bacterium
CATGCCGTCGGCGAAGGCTCGGCGTGGATTATGGCTACGTCGATTGATGGTAATGGTAACGGAATAGCGGATTCCTGTTTGGTAACAGTTACGGGCGCCACAGGTATTTCGACTGTTGATGAATCTTTGTCCGTAACCGTCGGTTTCAGCGATTGTACCCTGTATATAGATTCCCCTGCCGCCGAACAAATAGAAGTTTACTCTATTTCAGGGAAACTGCTCCACAGAGTAAGTAAGCCGAACGGCAAAGCGTCTTTTACCATTCTCAATTCCGAACGGGTATTGATTGTCCGGGGCAGTTCGGGCTGGGTGAAGAAAATAGAAGACAGGTAAAATTTATAGCGGGAGATTTTCTCTTAAACCCGGCAGGTCTTGATGACTTGCCGGGTTTTTTGTTGGCGCGTCACCCGGAGCCGCAAAGCGGCGAAGCAATCCAGCCTGCACTCTAAGGAGGGTTGACCCGGCACCCTAAGGAGGGCTGACCCGGCACCCAAGAGTGCACAGCGCCGTTAAGATTTTATAAAGTGGATTGCTTCGGCTTCGCCTCGCAATGACGGGGCGTTGGCTGGATTGCTTCGCTTCGCTCGCAATGACGAGGTGGGGTCGCAAAACCGCAGCCGTCACCCGGAGGGCAAAGCCCGAAGCAATCCAGGAAAAATAAAACATGGATTGCCACGCCGCTGCGCGGCTCGCAATGACGGGGAAAATGGATTGCTTCACTGCTACGCAGTTCGCAATGACGTGTACGGTGCAATGACGGGGTGGGCAGCAATGATGGGGTGCGGACGGGGGCGTTGCGGGGGTGTCCCCCGCAGAGGGGGAAGCGGAAGCCCGCCGCAGGCGGCTGAAGCGGGGGGGAGACTTCCCCCGCAGGATTAATCTTTAATAGAGAGCGGTGGGGGCGGCGGGGGTTTTATGGAGATTTTGGCAGAATAAAACTTTTGTCTTATCTTTGCAATGGAAAGCAGCGTATTGTGTTCTGCCATATCAATAAAAAGTGAACAAAACACTCCATATAATCATTCTTCTTGCATGTTTTACATCGCTTTCTGCCGGTGAAAAGCCTGCCCTTATATATCAAATCAATATTGATGCTGAGATAAATACCACCACGCAAATCTACCTGGCAAACGGACTGCGCGAAGCCGTCGCCATGAATGCCGACGCTGTTTTGCTGCATCTGAATACCTACGGCGGCGCACTCGCTTCGGCCGATTCGATGCGCTCGGCTATCCTCTATAATACTGTTCCGGTATATGTTTTCATCGACAACAATGCGGCATCGGCAGGCGCATTAATAGCCATTGCGTGCAAGAAAATATATATGCGTGCAGGGTCGAGTATGGGAGCGGCGACGGTTGTCAACGGCGGGTCGGGCGAGGCAATGCCCGATAAATACCAGTCTTATATGCGGTCGATAATCCGCGCAACGGCAGAGGCGCACGGCAAAAAGCAGACAATAAACGGACAGGATACGGTTTATGAATGGATTCGTGACCCCGGGATAGCCGAGGCAATGGTTGATGACCGCATAAGTATCCCCAACGTGATTGATTCGGGTGAAGTATTGACTCTCACCGCACAGGAGGCTGTACGGACGGGTTTCTGTGACGGCATAGCCGAAAGCGCCGAAGAGGTGATCACCAAACATTTAGGTTATGAAAATTATACGGTAACAGCCTATAAACCGACATTGCCGGACAAACTGAAAGGTTTCCTGATCAATCCGGCGCTTCAGGCGATACTGATTATGATTATCGTTGCCGGTATATATTTTGAACTGCAGACGCCCGGAGTCGGCTTCCCCTCTTTTGCCGCAATCGGCGCTGCAGTTCTTTATTTTACGCCCCTGTATCTCGACGGGCTTGTGCAGAACTGGGAAATAATTATCTTTATTATCGGCATTGCATGTATGTTTCTGGAAATATTTATCTTTCCCGGCTTCGGCATATCCGGCATACTTGGTATTATATTTATTGCCGCAGGTTTAATATTCGCCCTGCTCAACAATGACTTCTTTTCGTTCAAGGATGTGGCAATGCCTGATGTTTCACGCGCCTCGCTGACCGTCCTCTCCGGACTGATACTGAGCTTCTTTATTATACTATGGCTCTCGACGCGAATCGGCGAAAAAGGCATATTCCGTAAAGTCGCATTAACCGCCGACCTGGCAACCTCCGCCAGCGCCAACCCCGATGAACGCAGCCTCATAGGGCGAACCGGAACAGCAATGACAGTCCTCCGCCCTTCCGGCAAAATAATGATCGACAACGAAATGTATGACGCCGTTGCCAACCGGGGGTTTATTGACGCCGGAAACCCAATAACAGTTGTAAGGTTTGAAAATATGCAGCTCTATGTTGAAAGTGAACAGTGAAAAGGGTAGACAAACACTCAAATTGTCTGTTCCGTCACCGACTCTACCATTTTGGGAAAAATCAGCCCGCGCCCAATAAATAACTCGCTTTTCTCTATGAAAATCCGCACATTGCCATATTGCATCCCGCTGTCGACAACGGTTTTGCCTGACAGCACCGGCAGTTTCATTATCTGCTCCCTGTGAGCGCCGACGACAACGAATTTGCGGATAGAACCAACCAGTTCGGGAACAATCTCTTCAACCCGTCCATACCTGATTTGCGCTTCTTCTCTCCCACCCCCGTAAAACCCAATATAAGCATTTCCTTTGACGGATTTCACGGAATGAACGACCGGCAAACCATATCCGGCAGATGCGTCGATTCCGGCCAGTTCCATCGTAGATACCGGACAGACGGGAATGTGCAGGCTGTATGCCAGACTGTTGGCAAAGGCAATGCCCGTCCGCACACGGCTCGTACCGCCCGGTCCCGTATCGACTATGATGTGGCTTATATCGTTTACCTTTTTGTTGCAGGTGGTTAAAGCGTCCCGAAGCAGGAAATATAATTCTTTATTCCCGTCTTTTTCATATTCGGCAGAGTTGTAAATGACCCGATTGTTTTCTCCTATTAATAATGCAAATTGACCGGAGGAGGTCGAAATACCTAATAGTAGCATAATTTATTTTTTAGTAAATGAGTTGACAAGTAAACGAGACCGGTCTTGCAGGCTTTTCTCGTTTATATGCTCAATGATTGATTCATACTTTCCACCATTCCCTGCAAAAGTAATTAACCGTTCGTTATATTTTTTTGACGCCAAAGATATAAGCATATAATCTTCAAAGCAGTCCGCAAATTTCGTTCCCCATTCGACGAGAACGACAGACTGGTCGAAATAGTCGGTTAATCCTAAATCGAGAAATTCTTCGATTGTTGTGATTCGGTATAAATCAATGTGAAGGATGTCGAACTGGTTGGTGCGGTAGAAATTAGCGATGCTGAAAGTTGGGCTTGTAACCAAATCTTTGGAATGATAGCCTTCGGTAAATCCTTTTACAAAATGCGTTTTACCGGCGCCCAAATCGCCGCTCAGCACAATTAAATCACCTGCGTGGAAAAGCGGCGCTATCGTCCGGGCTATATGTATCGTGTCTTTTTCACTCTTCGACAGTATTTGAATTTCTTTTGCCATAATGCTTGAAATGAAGCGCAAATATCGCAAGAAAAAATAAGATATAGTGAAATTCGGGGAAAAACATCTACTTTTGCGGGTCGGTTAATCGTTCTACTACTTAAAGTGCGAGGAGACAGCAAGTTTGAGAAACAAAAATAAAACAATATAAATGACAAACAAATGGAATTACCAATCTCCAAACCAAGAACAACTACTTAAACGGGACGAACTGTCGCACGAATCCGGTCTGTACCCCGCCGTCTGCCTTTTATTGGTACAGCGGGGAATAAATACGGCGGAAGAGTTGCACCGGTTTATCAATCCTACGACGAGGGATTTGCACGATCCGTTTCTGTTTCCCGACATGCAAAAAGCGGTTAACCGGCTGAATCAAGCCCTGGGAAACAAAGAAAAGATTCTGGTTTACGGAGATTATGACGTGGACGGCACAACTGCTGTGGCGCTGGTTTATACGTTTTTGGCGCAAAACACCTGGTTCTCCAATTTATACTACTACATTCCCGACCGTTACGACGAAGGCTACGGCATATCCGACAAAGGAATTGCATACGCTGTGGAAAAGGGCGTAACCCTGGTTATTTCCCTTGATTGCGGCATCAAGGCGATTGATAAAATAGCCGAAGCCAAGTCGTTGGGAATAGATTTCATCATTTGCGACCACCACAAAGTGGGCGATGTTTTGCCGGATGCAGTGGCCATATTAGACGCTAAACGGCCGGATTCTACCTATCCGTATGAGCATCTTTCGGGGTGTGGCGTCGGGTTTAAGTTTATGCACGCATTTGCAATCAGCAATGGCATTGATTTTTCGCGTTTATCGGCTTTACTGGACTTTGCCGCATTGAGCATCGCCGCTGACATTGTCCCCGTTACAGGAGAAAACCGGATAATTGCCGCCATTGGGTTGAAACAGTTGAATCATGCGCCAAGCAATGGTTTGAAAGGGATTATCAACGTTTGCGGACTGTCGGGAAAAGAAATCACAATGAATGATATTATTTTCAAAATAGGCCCGCGAATCAATGCTTCGGGAAGAATGATGAACAGCAGGGAAGCCGTCGATTTGCTGCTGGAAAAGGATGTGGAAACAGTAAAAGAAAAGAGCGAAAACATCAATCAGTATAACGACAACCGCCGCGAACTGGACAAGAAAGTGACGGACGAGGCGTATGCCTTAATTGGCGAAGACAAGGAAGCCGCCGGCAGGAAAATCATTGTCATCTATAATCCCGACTGGCACAAAGGCGTGATTGGAATTGTGGCTTCGCGGATTACGGATAAGTATTACAAGCCTGCGATTGTATTGACCGATTCCAACGGTTATATTTGCGGTTCGGCACGTTCGCTGATGGGTTTCGACATCTATAAAGCAATTGAATCATGCAAGGATATCCTTGTCAATTTCGGTGGGCATCCGTTTGCGGCAGGCGTTACGCTGGAGCATGAACGGTTGGAGTTGTTCAAATCCCGCATTGAAGCGTATACCTGCGAAAACATGTCGGAAAAGGAAGCGGATCAAACCCTGCACATTGATGCGATCTTAAAACTCAATGAAATCAACATGAAACTCTACACTGATATGAAATGCCTAAGTCCTTTCGGCTATGGAAATACCAAACCGGTGTTTTGTTCATTCGGAGTCAGAGATTCCGGCACGAGCAAACGTGTCGGCAAGAAACTGGAACATATTAAACTGGATTTGATTGACGATTCAACGAACGAGGCAGTTTCGGCAATTGCCTTCAATATGCACCAATATGACAATTACATTAAAAGCGGGCGGCCGTTTGATATTTGTTATACCGTTGAGGAAAATAATTTTGGGAACAGGACTACGGTTCAGTTGATGGTTAAGGAAATCAGATAAAGTGTTTAACATGATTTTCTATTATTTGAGCGAACAATTTTTCCTGTTCGGGTTCAAATACCACCGCTATCGGTATGTAGTAGATCAAATCCTTTATTTCTTCCGGAATATGAGGATTATGTATCAGCCGCACAGCATCTTTTTCGGAAGTGATTATCAATTTATTTGTATTTTGTATTCTATTAAAATTTTCCGTTATCTTCAAAATGTCTTTCCTGCTAAAATCGTGATGATCGGGATAAATCATAGTTTGTAATCCGGATGTATATTTTTCGATATATCGAATCAAATCTTCGGGAGATGCCAGACCGGCAAGCAGAAGAACCGAATAAGACGCCTCGCGCAACCGTTCCATACTTTCTTTTTGCGTGGAATTTTCTTTTGGGAAAACAGGCAACAAACTCCGATAAGCCAACTGAGAATTGATAATCGGGAATTGATAATTCCGTAATTCGTAATTTGTAATTCGTAATTTATTATTGTATTTTGTAAAAATAATAAGGTCTGCCCGTTTTACATTTTTCGCCGGTTCGCGCAAGCGGCCTGCCGGCAAGAGACAGTCTTCATAAAACGGTCTGCGACTGTCGGATAATAAGATGGAGAACGAAGGTTTTACGTAACGGTGCTGAAAAGCGTCGTCCAGCAAAATCACATCGGGCTTTGGGGATTTCGTGGCATACAGCAAATTGCGGATTCCCCGCCGGCGGTTGGAATCGACCGCTACAATGATTTCCGGAAATTTCCGATAAATTTGATAAGGCTCGTCGCCGATACTGCGGTTGTCGGCATGTCCGTCGGCGAGGACAAAACCGCGCGTCTTCCGTTTATATCCTCTGCTCAGGACGGCAACTCCGTATTTTGGACTTAGCATCCGGATTAAATATTCCGTATGAGGCGTTTTCCCTGTTCCGCCAATCGCAAGATTTCCGATAGAAATCACCGGAACGTCAAACTTTTCGACCGGAAGAATTTCCCAGTCGAAAAGTTTATTCCTGACCCAAACTCCCATGCCATAGAGCCACGAAAGAGGAAGTAGCGTTTTATTTATCATTGAAAGCATGCCTTCTTTTCGATTCGCTTAAATCTTAAATTGCGCGGCAAAGATAATGATTTATACGTAAATAAGACGCTTTGGGCTATCGAGCATCACGCCCCTGGCGGCGCGGGCGTCGACAAAATCTCCTCTAATTTCATCAGTTCGTCACGATATTGCGCCGCTTCCAAGAACTCCAGTTTTTTGGCTGCATCAAGCATCCTTTTTTTTGTCAGGGCAATTGCCTTTTCCAAATCGGGTTTCGTCATGTAGCGGACAAGCGGTTCGGCGGCGATGTTTGCTGTTTCTTTTTCGAGACAAGCTTTCGGTTCGGTTTTATATTCCTTTATCAAGGCTGACGAGGTGTTTTTGACGATTTGCTGAGGCGTGATACCGTGCTGTTCGTTGTACAGCAACTGTTTTTCACGTCTTCGCTGAGTTTCATCAATGGTTTTCCGCATACTTTCCGTAATCATGTCAGCGTAAAAAATTACCTTCCCGTTGATGTTGCGGGCTGCACGTCCCGCCGTTTGTGTCAATGAACGGTGGGAGCGTAAAAAGCCTTCTTTATCTGCGTCAAGAATAGCCACGAGCGAAACTTCCGGCAAATCAAGCCCTTCCCGCAAAAGATTCACTCCGATAAGTACGTCGAAATGCCCTTGCCGTAACTTTTCCATAATTTCGATACGTTCCAGCGTCTCTACGTCGGAATGAATATATGCCGTGTTAATATCAAAACGGGTAAAATAGTCGTTCAGTTCTTCCGCCATTCTTTTGGTGAGTGTAGTAACCAGCGTCCGCTCCCTTCGTTTGGTTCGCAGACGGATTTCTTCCATCAAATCGTCAATCTGGTTCAGGCTTGGACGGATTTCAATTTCAGGATCAAGCAATCCGGTTGGGCGAATAACTTGTTCCACAACAACACCGTCGCTCATTTTCAACTCAAAATCGGCGGGGGTCGCGCTCACAAAAATCTTTTGTTGCGTAAGCGATTCGAACTCGTCGAAAGTCAACGGACGATTGTCGAGAGCCGCCGGAAGTCTGAAACCATATTCAACCAAATTAATCTTTCGCGAATGGTCGCCGCCATACATGGCATGTATTTGCGGAATGGTTACATGACTTTCGTCAATGACGGTCAAAAAATCTTTCGGGAAATAGTCTATCAAACAGAATGGGCGGCTACTTGGCGGACGTCCGTCAAAGTAGCGGGAATAATTTTCAATTCCGGAGCAATGGCCTAATTCCCGAATCATTTCCAAATCATATGTAACTCTTTCGTAAAGCCTTTTGGCTTTATCTGACTGTCCGTCGTCTTTGAAAAACCGTACCCTTTCGTTCAAATCCCGATCAATTTCTCCAATAGCCGAATTGATTCGTTCACGAGTTGTAACAAAAATAGTGGCGGGATAAACGGAATATTGGTCGAAATGATTAACAGGGCTGCCCGTCAGCGGGTTGAATGTGTAAATATCTTCGATTTCATCACCCCAAAACAACACCCGCAATGCCAAATCGTCATGAGTCAGGTAAACATCAACCGTATCGCCCTGCACCCGAAATTTGCCTCTTGTAAATTCAATTTGATTTCGCGAATACAAACTATTGACTAATCTTTTCAGAAAGGCATTGCGCGCCAAAATTTCTCCTTTCCGGACAGTAACTACATTTTCCTTGAAATCTTCGGGATTGCCTATGCCGTACAAACAGGATACGGACGACACGATAATCACATCTTTCCTGCCCGACAAAAGGGCGGATGTTGCCGAAAGCCTGAGTTTTTCGATTTCTCCGTTGATTGCCAAATCTTTTTCGATATACGTATTCGTTGAAGGAATATAAGCTTCCGGCTGGTAGTAATCGTAATAGGAAACAAAGTATTCCACAGCGTTTTTCGGGAAAAAGTGTTTAAATTCGGCATATAATTGAGCAGCCAATGTTTTGTTGTGGCTCAAAACCAATGTTGGTTTATTCAATTCCTCAATTACGTTGGCTATGGTAAAAGTTTTTCCCGAACCGGTCACACCAAGCAATGCCTGGTAAGGTATTCCCTGCTTCACGCCTGCAACCAGCGCTTTGATAGCTTCCGGTTGGTCGCCGGTCGGCCGATAGTCCGAAATTAATTGAAAGTCCATGTATAATCGTTCAAAAAACCAATAACCCCATTGCAAATGACAAGTACAAAAGTATATGAAAATCCTGCCAAGTACAAATTAATCCTGCGGGGGAAGTCTCCCCCC
>JAIRKG010000093.1 GCA_031260235.1 Dysgonamonadaceae bacterium
AATCTAAATCAATCAATCTAATCTTTTCTTTTTGAACCCGACAAGTCGCAATGATTTGTCGGGTTTTTTTGTTGGCTGCGTCACCCGGAGGGCGAAGCCCACCCCGTCATTGCGAGGACGAAGTCCGAAGCAATCCAGGAGAAGAAAGAAATGGATTGCCACGCCGCTTCGCGGCTCGCAATGACGTGGCGGCTGGATTGCTTCGCTTCGCTCGCAATGACGGCTGCGACTTTCCGACCCCGCCACGTCATTGCGAGGGCGCAGCCCGAAGCAATCCAGAAAAAAGTTATTATATGCCGTGAAGCGGCGAAATAATATAAGAAGAAAAATATTATAAGGGCGAAGCCCGAAAGAAAAAACAAATGGATTGCTTCGCTTCGCTCGCAATGACGAGGAGTTCTTTTTCCGGATTTCCACGCCGCTTCGCGGCTCGCAATGACGTGTGAGGTTTTTTCGGGAGATTGCGGGTCAAGCCCGCAATGACGAGGTGAGGCTCGCAATGACGCTGCGACTTTCCATGATTTGGATGCATATCAAAAAGAACTTGTATATTTGTGATGAAGATGTTAATTTATGGAGAAAAGAAACGATAAGCCTTACCGCGATTTCGGCGATTTCCTGCAAACGGTTTTTCCCTTCAAAGTGCAGAAAATCTCCATTAATGCAGGTTTTACCTGTCCAAACCGCGATGGAAACAAGGGCTGGGGAGGGTGTACATATTGCAATAATCAGACTTTCAGCCCGCAATATGCCGCAAACGAGAAGTCGGTTAGCCGGCAATTAGAGGAGGGTATTCGTTTTTTTTCACACAAATACCCGCATATGAAATATCTTGCTTATTTTCAGGCTTATACTAATACCTACGGCGCTTTGGAAAGTCTTTTGACAAAATATTATGAAGCCTTGAATTACCCCAACGTCGCGGGTTTGATTATCGCTACACGTCCCGACTGTATGCCTGACGAACTGCTTGACGAATTGGAGAAAATAAGCAAGAAGCACTTTGTATTAGTAGAATACGGCGTTGAATCGACCAACAACGAAACGCTGCAATTTATCAACCGTGGACATACTTACGAGGAAGCCGTCAAAACGATTCAAAGAACGCATGAACGGGGCATTTTTTGCGGAGCGCACCTGATTCTCGGTCTTCCGGGCGAAACCCGCGATATGATTCTTGCTCATGCCGATAAAATTTCTTCTTTGCCGCTCACTTCGCTCAAACTGCATCAATTGCAACTGATTAAGCATACCCGCATGGCTGCTCAGATGAAAGAATCTCCCGATCTGTTTCATTTGTATGAACTTGACGAATATATCAACCTCTGCATTGATTTTTTGAAACGTCTGAATCCGAATTTTTATATTGAACGCTTTGTCTCTCAGTCGCCTGAAAGTTTATTGGCTGTTGCCGGGTGGGGGTTGAAGAACCATGAATTTATGGCGAAATTTAATAAGCGGTTAACCGAATAGAAGAAGACATTTATTTCATCCTAACCCTCACAGCATTCCGATGCGCAACTAACTGCTCATTTTCCGCCAAAACCTGAATGGTGGGTCCCAAATTCCGTATCCCTTCTTTTGTGATTTCCTGAAAGGTGATTTTTTTCATGAAACTGTCCAGATTAACTCCGCTATACATGCGGGCGTAGCCGTTGGTCGGCAGCGTGTGATTGGTGCCGGAGGCGTAGTCACCGGCGCTTTCGGGCGCATAGTGTCCGAGAAATATTGAGCCGGCATTGATGATTTGGTCGGCGATTTCTTGATAGTTTAAGGTTTCAATAATGAGGTGCTCGGGGGCGTATGCGTTGGTCATCTCGATGATTTCTTCGCAGGTGCGCAGGACGATAATCCGGCTGTGAGACAGGGATTTTTCCGCTAATTCTTTTCGCGGAAGCGTATTTAACAGAGCTTCGATTTCCGGTAAAACCGCTTCTGCCAATTCTTCGGAAGTTGTGAGCAGAATAGACTGGCTGTCGGCGCCGTGTTCTGCCTGCGAAAGCAGGTCGGATGCGACGAAAGCGGGACAGGCTGTTTCGTCGGCGATTACTTCCACTTCCGATGGTCCGGCAGGCAGGTCAATGGCAACTTCTTTCAATCCGACTATTTGTTTGGCGGCTGTTACGTATTGGTTGCCGGGTCCGAATATTTTATATACTTGGGGAACACTTTCCGTGCCGTATGCCATTGCGCCAATTGCCTGTACTCCGCCGATTTTGAAGATTTTATCTACGCCGGCTGCTTCTGCCGCAAAAATCACTGCCGGATGGATTTGCCCGTCCCTGTTTGGTGGCGAGCAAAGAATAATTTCCCTGCATCCGGCTATTTTTGCGGGGACTGCCAACATCAAAACCGTTGAAAACAGGGGCGCCGTTCCGCAGGGAATGTATAAACCGACTTTTTCGACCGGCAACGCTTTTTGCCAGCAAACTACGCCCGGACTTGTTTCTATTTTCGGTAAATCCTGTTTCTGCGCCGAATGAAATGTTTCGATGTTGGCTTTTGCAATTAAGATGGCTTGTTTTAATTCGTCGGATACCAAACGGTTGGCTTCTTCTTTTTCCGCATCGGTCAGGAGTAAGTTTTCCAGTTCCACATGGTCGAATTTCGCTTCATACGTTCTGACTGCCTCGTCTCCCTTTTGCCGGACGGCGTCCAAAATTCCGCTCACGGTTTCCGATAAGCGGTCGTTATTGATAGCCGGACGGCGAATCAGGTCTTTCCATATATTCCGGGGCGGATATTTAGTGAGTTGCATATTTAGAAAATCATTTTTTCAATCGGAAGCACCAAAATACCTTCCGCGCCGGCATCTTTCAGTTCCCCGATAATTTGCCAAAAACTTTTTTCGTTGAGAACCGCATGTACCGAGCTCCAACCTTCCTGTGCCAGCGGGACGACCGTCGGACTGCGCGTACCGGGCATAATATCGAATATAGCGGGCAAAGCAGTATTGGGCGCATTCAGAAGAATATATTTTTTATCTTTAGCCGTTTGCACCGCTTCAATTCTGAAAACAAGTTCCCTGAGTATCTGTTGCTTGTCTTTGTCCAGCGATGTGTTGGCGATTAATACCGCTTCGGAATGTATTACGGTTTCAACTTCCTTCAATTGATTGTTTACCAGCGTGCTGCCGGAACTGACTATATCAAAAATAGCGTCTGTCAGACCTATTCCGGGCGCAATTTCTACCGAGCCGCTTATGGTGTGAATTTTCGCCTTTATCGCTTTTTTTTTCAGAAACTCGGATAAAATAACAGGGTAGGAGGTTGCTATTTTTTTACTGTTAAACCAACTCAGGTTTTGATAATCTTCGCCTTTGGGAATCGCCAAAGAGAGGCGGCATTTGCTAAACCCCAGCCGTTTAACAATTTCCGCATTCTTTTTCTTTTCAATAAATTCATTTTCGCCGACAATTCCTATATCGGCAACCCCGTCGGCGACGGCTTGCGGAATATCGTCGTCCCGCAGGAATAACAGTTCGGCAGGAAAGTTTTTTACCGGTATCAACAATGTTCTCTTGGAGAATGATAATTTGACGCCCACTTCTTGCAGGAGATTCATACTTTCTTCATTTAGCCTGCCTTTTGATTGAATAGCAATTCGTAACATAGTAATTTGCAGTTTATTATATGTATTTAGATTAGACCTGCATTTTATATCGCATGTGCGCTCTGATATTCCAATTCGCGTTAAACGCCCCAATCCTGCTTGTAATATTTCAAACTGTCCATATCAAATCCGAAAATGAAACCATTAATTTTGTTCACTTCCGCTTCGGCAGACTTGATATATACTTCGGCAGAATCCCTGAATGCCTCCGGATGTCGTTGAGTATTCAGCAATAAGAGATAACTCAAAATAATATTTCCGGCGCAATCTACCAGTCGGCGTGCTTGGAAATCAATATATTCGCTGTCCTTCGTATCGGCAACTTTCGGTACCAATTGTTCATATATATCGACCAGTTTTGCCAAACGCGCTTTTAATACGGACAATTCGGGAGCGGTTATTTCTTCCTGATAAGCTTTCATTTGGGAAAGATAAGTGCCTGTCAGGACGTGGCGGATGGCGGCTACGACCTGCAATTGCGTTGTTCCTTCATAGATATTGGTGATGCGGGCGTCGCGGTAATAGCGTTCGCAAGGATAGTCCTTCATGAAACCCGAACCGCCGTGAATCTGAACGCAATCATAAGCATTTCGGTTGGCATATTCCGTATTCATAGCTTTGCCCAGCGGGGTAAATGCGTCGGCCAGTTTCTTATATTTTTTCAGTTCTTCCTTTTCTCCGGCATCCAGTTTGCGTTCTTTTTCAATGTCTTCCAATGTTTTGTACATATCTACGAAACGTGCGGTTTCGTAAAGTATCCCACGGGAAGCGTCTAATTTAGCCTTGATATCGGCAATCATTTCATACACAGCCGGAAATTCGATAATGGCTTTCCCAAATTGTTTGCGGGATTTGGCGTATGCGACCGCTTCGCGGTAAGCCGCTTCCGAAATGCCGGTCGCCTGCGCCATGATGCCCAGACGGGCGCCGTTCATCAACGACATCACGTATTTTATTAATCCCAACCGGCGGCTGCCGCAAAGTTGGGCTTTTGCGTTTTTGTAAGTCAATTCGCAAGTCGGCGAACCCTTGATTCCCATTTTGTTTTC
This sequence comes from Dysgonamonadaceae bacterium, assembly GCA_031260235.1. Classification (GTDB taxonomy): domain Bacteria; phylum Bacteroidota; class Bacteroidia; order Bacteroidales; family Azobacteroidaceae; genus Azobacteroides. The sequence goes on from JAIRKG010000093.1 coordinate 4,662, forward strand.
AATCCGGCGGACATTTACGCCGCCGTCCCGCTTGTCATAGATAAACATTGACAATCCGCGACCGTCTTTCGTTCCTTCTTCCGAACGCGCCAAAACCAAATGAATATCCGCGTCGCCGTTGGAAATGAATCGCTTCACGCCGTTCAGCCGCCAGCAATCGTTGGCTTCGTCGAAAGTAGCCTTCAGCATCACCGCTTGCAAGTCGGAACCGGCGTCAGGCTCCGTCAAGTCCATCGACATGGTTTCACCTGCGCATACGCGCGGAAGAAAAGCCTTGCGTTGCGCCTCGTCGCCAAATTCATACAGCGTTTCCGCGCAGTTCTGCAAAGCCCAAAGTGTAGCAAATCCAGCGTCGGCACGAGCTGCCATATCGGAAGCCATGATAAAGTTCACCATCGGGAAATTCAATCCATTGTAGCGGCGGGGCATGGTCAATCCCATCAATCCACCCTGGGCGGTCGCGTTCAAATTCTCAATCGTACCCGGAGCGTATTGCACGCGGTTGTTGGACAATACAGGTCCGTGAGCATCAACAGCCTCTGCATTCGGGGCTATCACATCGCCGGTAATCTCACCGACAATTTCCATTACTTTTTCATAACTGTCTATCGCGTCTTCAAAATCAATTGGCGCGTAATCATATTTTTCCGCATCTGCGTAATTCCGTTCTCTTAATTCAACAATTCGCCTCATCAACGGATGGTGCAAATGATGTTTTAATGACGGGTTGTCTAAATAAAAATTTGCCATATTT
>JAIRKG010000106.1 GCA_031260235.1 Dysgonamonadaceae bacterium
GAAGCGGGCGGCGTGGTATTACTCAAATCGTACAACGATTATTATTATGGCTACAAAGATGAAAAAGGCAAATCGATACGCGGCTACGAGGAACTGATCGCCGAACTTGTACAGAAATATCCGGTTGACGGGCAAATCGTTGGAGAACAGGAACAAAAGGAGTTTATCAAACTTTACGGCGGAATATTGAAAGTACGCAATATACTTTCTTCATTCGATGAGTTTGCAGGTAACGGAATCCTGACCGAACGTGATATACAGGACTATCACAGCATCTATATCGACCTTTATAATGAATTTCTCAAGGCAAAGAAAGACAGTGAAAACGTGAACGACGATATTGTGTTTGAAATGGAGTTGATAAAACAAGTGGAAATCACGATTGACTATATTTTGGAACTTATTCGCAAGTATCACGAAAGCAATTTGCAGGACAAGGAAATTGTTGTATCCATCGGCAAGGCGATAGATTCGAGCGTGGAACTGCGCAACAAAAAAGACCTCATTGAGCAGTTTATCGCTTCGCTCAATCCGACTACAAACCTCGATAATGATTGGCAAAAGTTTGTTTCGGAAAAGCAACAGGAAGAACTAAATCGCATTATTGTGGAAGAAAATCTGAATCAATCGGAAACTAAAGAGTTCGTTAAAAATGCTTTTCGGGACGGTTATATTCCCGAAACAGGCACAGCGATAACAAAATTATTGCCGCCGCTCAATCCCTTTGCACCCGACAACCAATACGCAACAAAGAAACAAACGGTAATTGAAAAACTGAAATTCTTTTTTGACAGGTTTTTCGGGATAACAAGTAGTGTAAATAATTAAAATATAAAATAATTATGTCCGAATCTCAAAACATATCAAACAGTTATTCGCTGACCAAACAGCAATTATTGGAACACCTTCAAGACATTGAGTGGGATAATTTTGAAGTCAAAACTGCTAAGACAGATGTCCCAAAAGACGTTTGGGAAACCGTTTCGGCTTCGACAAAATGCTGCAATGGAAAAAGCAAACAGGCAATGAAGTCCTTTTTGAAACAGGCATCGACAAGACTAAATTCACTTTTATGCTTGACGCTGCAAGAGCAAAACAGAAAAGTGGTACGAATCCCGAAGAAAGTGGTACGGAAGGTGGTACGAAAAGTGGTACGATAGACAAAATTTTGCTTTTAATACAAAACGATAATACCATCTCTCTAACTCAACTATCAAAAGAGATAGGAATAAATCGCTCTGCTATTCAAAAACACATCAATAATCTGAAAATCAAAGGCATTATCCGCCGAGAAGGTGCCGAAAAAGGCGGGAAATGGATAGTCGTAAAGTCTGATTGATGTATGTTTTATTTGCAACACATTTGCGACATGACGTTGTAATATGTTGATAATAAATATCAAATAACTTTGAGGAAAGAAATCACCTGCTGAAGGGAAAAGTTGGATATCCGTTTAATTATTAAAGTGAAATTAACAAAATAAAACAGAGAAAACTTTTTTTATTCCACAACTTTTCTTCATCTTTGCCGCCGACTTCAGTAAATTTATTTTTGTACAGGAATTAAAAGCAAGAATCTATGAATGTAATTTTAAGTAAGAAAACAAGTATCGCATGTATGGCGATTCTGCTGGCTGCTACGGCAAAGGCTCAGGACGCGCAAGCGCCGGTCGAACTGACGCTCGAAAGGGCTATTGAGATCGCATTAAGCGAAAACCCATCGGTGAAAATTGCCGGACGGGAGATTGAAAAGGTGAATTATGCAAGGAAAAGCGCTTGGTATGGTCTGCTTCCATCGATGGAAGCGACAGGGCAATATTCAAAGTATCTCGCGCCGTCGACAATGAGTTTGGCGGGGATGATTGTGGAATCGCCGACCGATTTCAACGTTACTGCAAACTTACAGTTATCGCTGCCGCTGTTTGCGCCTGCGCTGTGGAAAAGTATCCAAATGACCGGCATTGATATGCAACTCGCTGTGGAAAAGGCGCACGCATCTAAAATCACTTTGTGCAACGACGTGACCAAAGCGTATTACGGCGTACTGTTGGCGCAGGATTCCTACAAAGCTTTGCTGGACGGTTATTCGCTTGCGGAGGAGGTGTACAGTCAAGCGAAAAAGCGTTTTGAGCTGGGATTGAACGCCGAATATGACGCTATCTCCGCCGAGGTGCAGAAGGCAAACCTGCAACCCAATCTGCTGGAAGTGGAAAACGGCATTGAGCGAGCTAAACTGTATCTGAAAGTACTGATTGGGATTGAATCTTCGGTTCCGGTTGCTATTGTGGGGAATTTGAGTGATTATGAGGATGTGATAGCTTTCCTCAGCCCCCACGACGTGGGTGAGGCTGGCTATCCGAAAGGTGGCAGTAATACTGATTTGAAGCAGTTAGACATCCAAAAGCGGCTGCTGCAAAAGTCATTGCAATTGCAGCAAACGCAGCGGATGCCTGCGCTTGCCGCTTTCGGACAATATGGTTATGCGGGAACGGGGAACAAGGCGGCGGAAAGTTTCTTTCAACCGGGTGTGATTACGCCTGCAAGCGAATCATGGTTCGGTCAGGGATTGCTGGTCGGGCTGCAGTTGAACATCCCCCTGACGGGTATTTTTACGAATACGGTTAAGGAGAAGCAAACGGCTGTGCAGATACAGCAACTCGGTATTCAGCGCGATTATCTGGAAAAGAATATCGACCTGCAAATCCGCACAGCGATTGATAATATGAATAAAGCGGCGAAACAGGCGGAAGCGGCGAAGAAGAACGAGCAACTGGCGCAAAAGGGATATGAAATTGCTTCCAAACGCTATGAAAATGGCGCGGGGACGGTGCTTGAACTGCAAAATGCGTCTTTGGCGCTTACGCAGTCGCAGCTGACATATAACCAGTCGATTGAATCTTTCCTTTCTTCAAAGGCCGATTTGGAGAAATTACTTGGCGAATAGTGTATATAAGGATATAAAAAACAATAAAAACAAATAACAAATGAAAGCAAAGAGATTAAACAGGGTATTCTTTCTTATGGGTTTGACAGTTCTATTTGCCTGCGGCGAAAAGAAGCAGGACGCGGTTGTAGCGGATACATCGACAGCCGCCGTGAAAGTGAAGACGGCGATTGCCGAATACCGCGACGTGGAGCAGACGGCGAGCTATACCGCCAATGTGCAGGCGGATGTGATTAATCAAATTACGCCGGCTATTTCGGGACGCATCGAGCAAATCTTTGTGGAAATCGGCGACCGTGTCGGCAAAGACAAGGTGCTGGTGCAAATGGACTCGTCGAATTTGCACCAGCAAAAGACACAACTTGCCAATCTGCAGCGGGATTACAGCCGCTACGACGAATTGCTGAAAGTGGGCGGCATTGCGCAGCAGCAGGTCGATCAGGTGAAAACGCAAATCGACGTGTTGAAAGCCGCTATCCGGAACATTGAGGATAATACGCAGTTGAAAAGTCCAATCAGCGGAATTATTACCGCGCGGAATTACGATAATGGCGACGTATTCGCCCAGCAGCCGATTCTGACCGTTCAGCAGTTGAACCCGCTCAAGGTGATCATCAACGTTTCGGAGTCTTATTTTACGAAAGTGAAAACAGGCATGACCGTAAATATTAATTTAGACGTCTATGGAAATGAAGCGTTTACCGGTAAGGTAAGCCTGATTTATCCGACAATCGACGCGGCTACCCACACATTTGGCGTGGAAATAGCAATCCGAAATGAAAACCTGAAAGTCCGTCCGGGCATGTTCGGCCGCGTAAGGTTGAATTTCGGAATCTTGAAAAGTATTGTCGTTCCCGACGTTGCCGTTCAGAAGCAAGCCGGAGCCAACGATAAATATGTGTTTATCGTTGAAAACGGCGTCGCCCGATACCGCAAAGTGGAATTGGGACATCGTTTGGAAAATGATTACGAAATACTTTCAGGCATCAACGAAGGCGATATGGTGGTAACTGCCGGGCAGTCCCGATTAATAGACGGAACGAGCGTGGAAATAATTAGTAATTAACAATTGTCAAATTATCAATTAAATTATGTCACTATATGAATCAGCGGTTAAGAAACCGATTACAACGATATTAATTTTTGCGGCAGTCGTCATTATCGGCCTGTTCGCGTTTACGCGCCTGCCGGTTGATTTGTTTCCGGAGATCGAAACAAACCAGCTGACCGTGATTGTCGCATATCCGGGCGCCAGCGCGTCGGACGTCGAAACAAACGTTACCCGGCCCCTGGAAAACAGTTTGAATACGACCGAAAACCTGAAGAAACTTACCTCGCAGTCGAAAGACAATATGTCGCTCGTAAGCCTCGAATTTAATTACGGGACGGACGTCAATATTGCCACAAACGACGTCAGAGACAAGATCGACATGGTCAAATCGAGTCTGCCGGACGAGATAAGTACGCCGATTATTGTCAAATTCAGTATGGATATGATTCCGGTCGTTATCTATTCGGCAACGGCGACCGAGAGCGTTAACGGACTGTATAAGATACTGGACGAAAAAATAGCCAATCCCTTGAACCGCGTGTCGGGCGTGGGTGCGGTTACCATTTCCGGCGCACCGCAAAGGCAAGTGGAAGTCGGCGTCTTGCCTGAAAAATTAGAAGCCTACAACTTAACGGTTGAACAAATCGCAAGCAGGATTCAGGCTGAAAACCTGAATGTTCCCGCCGGCAGTTTCGATGTGGGAACGACTACTTATGCCCTGCGAGTCGAAGGCGAATTTAAATCCAGCGACCAGTTGCAGGACATCGTGATCGGCAGTTATGAAAATAAAAATGTTTACCTCAGGGATGTGGCGACCATCCGTGACGGCATCCAGACACGTATTCAGGAATCTTACACCAACGAGGTGAAAGGCGCTACTGTTCTTGTCCAAAAGCAATCCGGCGCCAACACGGTCGAGATTGCCAAAAAGATCAATAAGATGATTCCCGAACTGGAAAAGACGCTTCCGCCCGATATTAAACTGTCGCTGATTATGGACTCTTCCGATTTTATTCAAGAGTCTGTTGATTCGCTAACGGAAACAATTCTGCTGGCGGGGCTGTTCGTTATGCTCGTCGTGATGTTCTTCCTCGGACGGTGGCGAGCGACGATCATTATTATTCTGGCAATCCCCATATCTTTGATTGCTTCATTCATATACCTGATGGTACGGGGAAGCTCGCTGAATATCATATCGCTTTCGTCGCTTACGCTTGCTATCGGCCTTGTGGTAGACGATGCGGTTGTGGTGCTTGAAAACGTTACCAAACATATCGAGCGGGGAAGCCGGCCGAAAGACGCGGCAATATATGCAACCAACGAGGTCGGCGTTGCCGTAATCGCTTCTACACTGACCATTCTGGCGGTATTCTTTCCATTGACCATGACTACCGGTTTGGCGGGCGTGATGTTCGGGGAATTGGGATGGATGGTAACCATCATGATAACCGTTTCCCTGATAGTGGCTCTGTCGCTTACGCCGATGCTTTGTTCGCAAATGCTGCGGCAGACCGACACGCAGGGCAAGTTTTTCGACCGCCTTCATGCACCGATAAAGGTTTTCCTCAATAATCTGGATCGCCAATATGCACGATTAGTTAATTTCTGCGTGAAAAACCGGTGGAAAACGCTGTTTGCCTGCTTCGCACTTTTCTTTATTATTATGATACCCGCCATGAAAGTCGTCAAATTCGACTTTATGCCGGCGTCGGACAACAGCATGATCACGGCAGAAGTTTACATGCCTACCGGCACGCGGATGGAAGTGACGCGGGAAGCCGCAATGAAAATAGACAGTATTGTCAAAATAAAACATGGAGATGCTATCAGGGTACGTTCCTTCTCGGTCGGACAGGCAGATGAAAACAATACATGGGCTGCCATGCAGTCCAACGGTACGAATTTAATCAGCTTCCGTTTCCGTTGCCTCGATCCGGCGTTGAGGAAACTGTCGATTTACGATATTGCCGACGATTTACGTAAGGAATTGGCAAACATGCCCGAACTGTATAAATATGCGGTAACGCCCGGCGGAAGCGGTGGTATGATGGGAACCGGAGCAAGTACGGTTGACGTGGAAATTCTCGGTTACGACCTCGCCGAAACCGACCGGATTGCCGCCGAACTGAAGACCCGCCTTTCGGGTGTAAAAGGGCTGAGAGACTTGATGATTAGCCGGCAAGACTACCGCATCGAATACCAGATTGATTTCGACCGCGAAAAACTCGCCGAAAACGGATTAAATTCGGCTACGGTGGCTAATTTTGTCCGCAACTGTATCAACGGCAGTTATACCTCCAAATACATGGAAGACGGCGATGAATACGACATAGTCGTCAGGTATGACGAGGCTTACCGCCAATCCATTCAGGATATAGAAAATATAACGGTTTACAACAGTGCGGGCAATGCAATCAAGATTAAGGAACTGGGGAAGATTGTCGAAAAATATTCACTTCCGCAAATCGACCGGCAAAACCGCGAAAGAATCAATAAAGTCAGCGGAACGATTTATGAAGCCGCATTGAGTGACGTGATTGCGGCAGCAACAAAAGAGATTGCCGACATGCGCAATGAAGGCAAAATTCCTACAGAAACAGGCATAAACATCGGCGGTACCTATGAAGAACAGCAGGAAAGTAACAGCGACTTACTCCTGTTGATGGCTCTTTGTGTGCTGCTGGTTTATATTGTGATGGCTGCGCAATTTGAATCGCTGACCTATCCCTTCATCATCGTATTGTCGCTGACTTTCGGACTTGCCGGCGTATTCCTTGCCCTGATGATTACAGGGCAGTCCGTCAGCCTGATGGCAATGATAGGAATAGTCATGCTGATCGGTATCGTGGTGAAAAACGGCATTGTGTTTATCGACTACGCCAACCTCAACCGTGAAAGAGGCATGTCGATAGACCGCGCCATTGTCGATACCGGCCGTTCCCGTCTGCGTCCGATTCTGATGACTACGGCAACGACCGTTTTGGGCATGATTCCGCTGGCAATCCCGCGGGGAACGGGTTCCGAAATGTGGCAGCCGATGGGTATTGTCGTCGTTGGCGGTTTGGCTTTCTCAACGGTACTGACTCTATTATATGTGCCTGCCCTCTATTCGATTTTTGGGTCGGCAGGAATCAGGAGAGCAAGGCGGAAACTCAGAAAACAAAATCAAAAACCCTCATAAAGGCTCTTAAATTAATTATCAATTATGAAAGCAATTTTTATCCCCTACGACCAGGCGCACAAAGAACGCATCCTTGATATACTGGAGAGAATGAACATACGAGGCTTTACCTTGTGGGACAACGTGCAGGGCAAAGGCTCCCGCACCGGCGAACCACACTACGGAACCCACGCCTGGCCAACGCTGAATGCAGCGATCCTGACAATTGTCCCCGACGAAAAAGTAGATGGATTGCTTCGGAAACTCCATGAAACAGATGAGGAAACCGAAAAGTTAGGCTTGCACGCCTTTGTTTGGAATGTAGAGCAGATGGTGTAAAATCGTTACTCCCTGTACCAGCCCGCATACATCATGTAGTTGCGGGCTATTTTTTGGTTAATTTCTTTCGACTGTTCCGGGTCTAACTTCTTGACGAACTTTGCCGGAACGCCTCCGTAAATGCAGCCCGGCTCCACTTTTGTTCCGCTCAAGACTACCGCCCCTGCGGCGACCAAAGCGCCTTCGCCAATCACCGCATGGTCAAGCACAACAGCATTCATGCCGATCAGGGCGCCTTTTTCTATCCGCGCTCCGTGGATAGTTACGTTATGCCCGATGCTTATGTCGTTCCCGATTTCGATAACCGATTTTTCATACAAAGTATGAAGCACCGCTCCGTCTTGAATATTCACCCGCTCCCCAATTTTAATTGAATTGACGTCGCCGCGCAAAACAGTATTGAACCAGATACTTGAACCTTTGCCAATCACTACATCCCCTATAATGGTTGCATTATCGGCTAAATAAACGTCTTCTGCTATTTGTGGAGTGAAGCCCCTTACTGATTTTATTAATGCCATAAATTTATGTGAATTATTTTTAAGGAAACAAAACCCAAAAACAACAGCAAAGCCAATAGCCAGCCAACTGCGATAATCCATTTTACACCTCCGGATACCGGCGTAAGATTGGCAATGCCTGCAACAATACTGTAAATGAGAACAACCGAAGGAATACCAACGAGAAATATAAGAGCTATCGAAGCCAATACCGGATGGTCGAATGTCAAAAAAGAAGTATCATAAGCAAAACCCTGTATTGCCTGCAACAACTCGCCGCCAACGCCGAACAAAACGGCAAACAGTATAACGCCCGCAATCGCCAGTGCAAAAATCAAAGGTACTCCAATCAGGCAGCCTATACCTGCAAAACCAATTTTCATCAGTGCGACTATCGCTTCGATAAATCCTTCCATGCAACCCTTGTTTTTCTGTTTTTTTACCGGTTCGACTTCTGCGGCAATCGTTTTGCCGATGTTTTCAACAGTAATCGGCATCCCCTGCATCTGCAACTTTTCGGCAGCAGTCTTCGCTGCGGGAACAATGATCCAAAGCAGCAAATAAACAAGGACAATCGCAAACGAGGTAGCAAGCATCAAAACAATCGCAACAATCCTGACAACCGGAACATTCCAGTTGAAATAAACAGCGATACCGGAACAAACGCCGCCTATCCGTCTGTTGTCATTATTCCGGAAAAAAGTCTTCTTCGCTATCACGCCTTCCACATACTCCACACTAATCACTTCATATCCCAAGCGCACCCGTTCGCTAAAAAGCGCCTCTATCCTTGCTTCAAAATCAGCAATAATTTCCGACACTACTTCTTCTTTTCGGAAATAAATCCGAATATCGTTCCGATACTTGTCCAGCAATCGGTAAGCATCTTCATCCATAGTAAACACTCTACCGTTGAGATTTACAGTTATTGTCTTCTTCATTTCCGTAATATTTTTATATTGTGATTTGAAATTCGATTCCAAAGATAAATAAAATAAATTAAATAGTTACATCGTCATTGTGAACCGCGAAGTGGTGAAGCAATCCAGGAAAAAGAGCGTCATTGCGAGGGCAAAGCCCGAAGCAATCCAAAAAACGTTATTTTTTCAAATATATTTGCAGATATAAAAAAAGAGTTTATCTTTGCAGCATCCTAATACTAACATATTTGTTTGTATTTTTGTTTGTATCTAACTATTTAGATGTTGCTGTAGACGGCAGGTGTTTTTTCACCTGCCGTCTTTTTTTGTGTGGATTGCCACGCCGCTTCGCGGCTCGCAATGACGGGGTAGAGGGTTTTTCCGGATTTCAGCGCCCTTGACAGGCTCAAGGTCTATTAACCAAACTTCACTTTGTTTCATAAAAATCTTCAAAATCAAGCGATGTAAAAGACGTTAATTCCGTATCGTTCACATAATCGTCATACAACACATCTGAAGCCAAAGCCATTTGACGTTTGATTTCTTCTTTTTTTATGGACTTCAAGACCTGTTCCATTACGTGAAATTGAGAAGTAACAGGAAGTTGCGTAATTTCTTTAATCAATGTTTCCGTTTGCATAATGTTGTTGTTAATGGTTATCATTGTTTTTTTGCAAAGATACAAAATAAATCAGATACGTCATTGCGAGGGCGAGGCGGAGGTTTAACGCAAAGAGCATTGCATTTTATGTTTTGTTGTTCAGGCATAATTTGAATTGCTTCACACAAGAATATACAAATATAATTGGTTTTAATAAAAAACCAAATTTCAATACTGTCTCTAAAATGCTAATCCTACGTTTTAACGATTGCAATTCTTTTACAGCATCGAATCGCTTATAATCCGCTTCGAAAAGCAATAGAGTTTCCCTTAATGCTTGAATTTGTTTCCTGATAGCGCCGGTCTTGTACAAAAGATATTCTGTTGTCACCGAATCGGAGCGTCCCCGTTCGCGCTTTACAAGAATTTGTTTTGTAAAATATTGCTTTTGCCCTTCTTTATAAATACTTAGGAAAGTCAAACCTTCATAAATCCGTAAATATTCGTCAAAAGGAAACATCTGCAACAAAGAGGCAGATATAACGTGCAGAAAATCGCCGCTTACTTTTCCTGTCAGAAAATCGGCAAAGGTAAATTCTGTGTTTTCTCCCAGCAGCAAAGGATTTTGCTCGTAATAACTCATTCTGTCATCTTGCGCAAACAAATAATGGCGATATTCGGGATGTGCCGAAATAGTGCGATCTATCGTATGCAGAGCATTTTCTGCAAAATAATCGTCACTGTCGAGAAACAGGATAAAATCTTTAGAACTGTTTTGTATAGCGTAGTTACGGGCGGCATTCACACCCCTATTTTTTTCAAACCGGCAAACATTGATAAACGGATATTGTCGAGCATATTTATCAATAACGGAAGAAGTCGCATCGGTCGAACCATCGTCAACTATCCAAAATTCAATATTTGGATAATGCTGGTCGACAACGCTTTCGATGCAACGCCCGATACAATCCTGCCGGTTATAAACAGGTGTTATAACTGAGATACCGATTTCTCTCATCATGGATAAATTTTTATTTTCTCTTCCTTTTTTTGTGCGTAAATAGATTCGATTTCCGGTCTGAAATATTGAATTTGCGCGGTATCGAATTGAATTTGCAGTTGATAATCGTCTAAGAAATACCGGTTTAATTGCTCTTGCGAAATTCCCAAATGATGATTATCAACAATCGCCTGCACGCGGTTCAGTTCAAATCCCGCCAAACAACTGCATTTGTTCGCTTTCATTTGCGGAAATAAATGTTTTTCTTTGAAATGGCAAGCGATATTGCCTTCCATCGTATTCGGATTGTTGAAAATGATTTTCCGGATAATTTTTAATAAGCGGGCTTTATTGTAAATGTGTCCGTCGACTGAAAAAGGGTAGCCCCAATCGGTGGCTTCGTTGTTTTCATAGACATTCCATTCGATAGCGTTTTCGGTTTCTTTATATTCGCCGCCTGCAAGATGTTTACCGTGTCTTAAACTAAATGCTGTTTTCTCATTCCGAATATCCGGAATTTCGATGTTGCGGTAAAAAACACTGTCGTCGGTTAAAAACATAACCAACTCATTCCGGTTGCTTGACAAAATCTGCCGGATTATCTGTTTGAAGTTGCTTTTATTTTTACGTAAATGTTTATATTTTAACCACCAATAGTAATTATGCCAATAACAAAAATCGAAGTCGAAATTGAGTTCCGGTTTATTATGAATTGTTTCTTTCATCCATTGGAATTGCGGATACCTGTTTTGCAGTTTTTCGTATGCTTTCTTGTATTCCGCCGCCGAATAGCAAAACAAGATATTGATGTTTAGATATTTATGAATGTCGCGCCGGACAATACTTTCCAAGAGAAAAGAAAGTTGCATAGCGCGGTCGAAAGAAAAAATAATAGTATCTACCATTGGTTATTTTAGCAATTATTTTTCTTCACTGTATATCAGCCGTTCTATTGCCTTAATAAATTGTTCGGCAGGTTCGAGCAAAGGAAAGACTTCCTCTTTTGTGATATTGATTACATCATCGTAATCACCGGATTGTCGAAGTTCAAAGAAGCGCCTGAAAAGTTTACCTTGTTCCATTGATACTTTACCGTTTGCAACAAAGTGTAATCCGAATTGATTGATAACGCCTTGATGGGTGGTGGCAGAAATTCCATTATGAACCAATAATGCCCCTACCGCATAGTAGCAGGCATAATATAATCTGTTTGCAGCCGTATTCCACAAGCCGTTATATACATGCAAGGCGACTTCGGAATAAGTGTTTTTTGCATTTCCCAATCTTATATTAACAAGTGATTTTCTTTCTTCTTCCGTCAATTTCATATTATTTATTTTATCTCTATTCCATCTTTTTTAACGTTCTTATAAAATGGGGTGAAACTGCGCTTTTCCCATTCCGCTTCATTGTAAGTTTTTATACTTAAATACGTTTCATATTTCCACCCCATCAATACAAATTGATAGATTTGGTCTTCCAAAGGTTTTTCGTTTTTTTCGTTGGTAAGCAGCAGCAAGTCCCAGTCCGAATCGGGATGATTGTCTCCTCGCGCTTGCGAGCCAAACAGGATTAAACGCTCGTTTGGAATCAATTCGCGCTTAAGTTGCCGTATATTTTCAAAAATTTGCCTATTCATAAATATTTATAGTATTACCATTGTTTATTTCTTTATCAGCGTAAAAATAGCGCATCCGTACCAGCACGAAAAACTTGATTTGATATTTTCCGTCAATTCGGCATCTTCCACCAAGGCGCCCTTATCGTTTACATACGCAAATGACTTGATCGTAAAGTTGGGCGTTAAAATCCGTATCAGGTAATCCAGCGAAAACACACGTTGCTCATTAAATTCTATTCTTTGTGTACTTCCCATTGGAACGGAAAAATAGAAAACACCTCCCTTTTTAAGTATTTTAGTGATATTATTTATTCCTTTCAGATGACCATAGTAGTCAATCGGATCGCCGTAACGACCCAGCCCGAAATGCTCAATTGCGTGCAGCGAAGATGCGGAATCGCAATAATCAATTAAGTCTTCCGGCAAATTCATCAAATCCGCCTGCCGGAAAGAGATATTCTTAACTTGGCTGTTAATCGGACGAATATCAATTATTTCTATGGGCCTGAAAGAAGCTACATGCGCAACAAAACCGTCTACTCGTGAACCTATATCCAAGTGTTTTTGCGGATTTGCTTCATAAATAAGTCGCGCCACATATAAGTCTTGATGAAAATAAACGCCTTTCATTGTGCCGCCTTCTTCCATTTTTTCCGTTAATATGGGATTGGGATTACCCCATTGAAAGTCAGCATTGTTCCCCTGCTGCCGTTTTATTTCCGCCAATTCGGATAAAAATGATTTATTTCCTTTTTCTTTGAAAGCACTCACAAGGCGTTTCGGGTCAAAACCATAAAAAACAGAAGTTTTATAAATTCTTTTGAGGAATGGTAGCATATATTTTATTTTAAAATTATTTTACAAACTTTTTCATCCACCATATCTGCTTACTCAAAGCAATTATCATACCTACTGTTTTATTAAATCCATTTACGTAACGTTTGTCAATCAGCGGCTTCCATTCTCCAAATTGTAAAATATCATTCATTCTATATTGTTTTTGTGAAATTTCAAGCGTAAATGGATTTACTTTTTCATAAACTCCATAACGCAAATATATAATATTATTTTCCAATTCTTGCAAGCCACCATTAGCGCTCAATTTATGCGGTTGGCCTTCCAAATAAATTCCCAAGGGTTCTTGTGTTTTCACAAAAGGGAAATGCAGTGCGGCGCGTATCTGGAAATCGAAATCGGCTACGCATTTGAATTGTTCGTCATAATAACCAATGGTTTCGTGTATGGATTTTCGCCACATTTGAAAACAAGATATTCCATACGATTTAAAGAAAAACTTTTTCTCGTTGTATAGCGGAGTATCTGTTTTTATTGAACCACATACACCATAGACATTAGAAATCCATATATCGCCGTAAGCCAAAGCTGCTTCGGGATGACTGTCCAGCGCCTCAGCCTGTTGCAAAATACTGTTGGGGAAACGCACGTCATCGACATTCCAAACCGTTATGTATTCGCCTTGCGCCAAACGGATTCCGCGATTCCATGTACTGTATAAACTTTCGCGTTCGGGGATAATGATATGGCGGGCAAACGGCGCTTTCGACAACCGGTGATTGATGATTTCCGTTTCGTCTTCTTGCGGGTCGTTATGTAATAACAATACTTCTATTTCATTCGTTCCGTTGATTTCCAAAAGATGTTTGAAATAGTTTTCTAAAAATTGTTTGCTGCGATAAAGCGATGTTAAGACTGATATTTTTATGTGATTATTCATTATAAATTGATTAATTGCATCCATAATTATTTCCTTTTACCCGGAAATTGAATGCAAAAATAACAATTATTTGTTTCATAATCATTACCTTTGCGCTATCATAAAAAAAGACAATCTTGAAGTTGATTCTAAATAAATGGGAATTTTTAAACGTATTGTTTGGAGCATTTTGATTTTTGTGGCAGTGTTTTACGCGCTACCAACCGGTCTTTTGCAAATACCTGCCGTACAAAAGAAAATTTCCAATGCAATAGCGGCAGGTTTAACCGATAAATTCAAGACAGAAGTAAGAATCGGGCAAATCGAATTGGAATTCTTTAATAAAATTATTCTGAAAGATGTTTTCCTTGCAGACCGTTCCCGGAATACGCTACTCGAAGCCAAACGACTGGCGGCTGATTTTGATGTGTTGCCCTTGTTCCGAAAAAAATGGCGCATCAATTCCGTACAACTCTATACTTTTCAATTCAACCTGAGCAAAGAAACCGCCGATTCGCCACTGAATATCCAATATATTCTGGATGTTTTCGCCGGCCCTGATTCGACAAAAAACCCCATTGATTTACAAATAAAAAGCATCCATTTGAGTGCCGGAAGTTTTTCCTTTCATGAAAAAGATGCGCTCGAAACGCCCGGAAAATTTAACCCCAAATCATTTCAACTAAACGATATCACTTCCAAAATTAGCATCCGGGATTTCAAAAGTGACCAGGTGTTAGACCTTATTGTAAAGCGACTCAGTTTCAGGGAGGGAAACGGATTCCGGATCAAACAAATGGAGTTCGACTTAAAAGCTGACAAAGAAAAAGCTATCATGAATCAACTGTCGCTAAAATTGGAAAATACTTTATTGACAATCAAAAATATAGAAGCCGACTACAGCAAAGCGCCTCATCCGGAAAATGCCGTTTTCCAAATGAGGATTGATAATTCCGATGTCTATCCCAAAGATTTCAGTTCGTTCGTCCCCGCCTTGTCGCAGTTTGAAGACAAGGTAAGCGTGGATGGCGATTTTTCGGGAACGGCGGACAAACTTAACATACAAAATCTTTGTTTCAGGTATTACAGCCACTTGATGTTGAAGACAAACGCAAGGATAAAAAATCTCTTTAATTCCAATCCCGAAACGATTTTTATTGACTGCCGCATTGATGATTCTTTCTTTTCTCCGGTGGCTATCGAACGAATTGTGAACAATTTCGCCAAAAAACCGTTTGAATTACCGGAAACTGTCCGCAGCATGAAAAGCATAAATTTTCAGGGAACCATTGTCGGCAATCCGAATAATTTGTCTGCCAACGGTACGCTCGACAGCGAAACCGGTACGCTTGCCGCAAATGTAATGCTCGTTGCGGAAAGTGGCGGTACTGTTATTTTCAAAGGGAAAATCACTTCACCGAAACTGAATCTGGCTGCATTGACAGGCAGCAACGATTATGGACAACCGGTTTTTAGCGTCGGATTTGACGTTAAACAACATGCCGATAAGAGATTGGAAGGCTCGATTGATGGGCGTGTCAATCAGTTTGAATATAAAGGACATATTTATAATCATTTAACCCTGAAAGGCGATTTCACTTCCGAAAGTTTCAAAGGTTTTTTGGATATGGATAGCCCCGAAGGAAAAATTGCGGCCGAAGGTCTTTTCCTCTTGAACGGGGCGGATTCCAAATTGAAATTTACCGCGAAGGCAACGGATTTGCAATTGGATAAATTAAACCTGACTTCAAAATACAAAAACGCGTCTCTCTCATTCGCAGTCAAAGCCGATTTGACGGGAGACAACCTTGATAACTTCATAGGGGACGTTGCATTGCACGATATTCGTTTTCAAACGGACAAAGGAAGTTACGATATGGACTCCCTGATCGTTACGTCTATCCCATCTTCCGAAAACGAAAAGACTTTGAGTATTCGCTCGGAAATCCTTCATGGCAACATTCGCGGGATTTATTCATTCCGCACTTTTGTCCCGAAAATTAAAAAGACGCTAGCGTTATATCTTCCTTCCCTATTTGATATAAATAAGAAGTCGTCTGCCGTCCCCGAAAACCTTTTTTCTTTCGACATTACAATTGAAGATATGATCAGCCGGTCGAACGTTCTCGAACTGCCGTTTTCTTTCCATGAACAAATCCGGATTACCGGCAAATACAACAGCATTTACGATAAATTCAACCTTGAAGCCGATATTCATGATGTAAAAATCGGAAGCTCCGGCTTTGAAAATATGAAAATTTCGTTGAATAATTCGGAAAGCGAGGCTGTATTAAACCTGTCGGGAATCCGTCTGCTGAAAAACGACCGGTCTCTGCGGTTTGCTATTCGGCTTGATGCCGGCGAAGACAGGATTAAAACCCATTTGGACTGGGGAAATGCGGACGAAAAATATCGTGGAGATCTGAATCTAACCGCTTTCTTTTCAAAAGAAAAATCGTTTTATACTCAAATTGACGTTAAACAGTCGAATATGGTTTTCAACGATTCGATATGGACGGTCTATCCGACTAAGATTCAGACAGATTTGACAAATATTAAAATAGACCATTTGCTTGCCGCCCACAACGACCAGTTTATTAAAATCGACGGCGTAATTTCCAGTATTCCCGAAGAAGAACTGCTCGTCGAATTGAACAAAGCGGATTTAGAATATATTTTCAATTCTTTGAATATTAAATCGCTGGACTTTGGTGGCATTGCCACCGGATTTATTGACGTCCGCGACGTGTATAAAACTCGAAAACTATCTACTCACCTAAATATAAAAAATTTCAGTTTTAACAAAGCTGTCTTCGGTGATTTGGATTTGACCGGTAAATGGGACGACGAAAACCAGGGCGTTTTACTGGACGGCTGTGCCCGGAAAAACGAATCGTCGTATGTTGATATAGTCGGAATCATTTATCCCGTAAAAGAATATCTCTCAATTAATTTCGATGCGAAAAACACCGACGTCCGCTTCCTCCGGAAATATCTTAACAACGTAACGAAAGATATAACCGGAAGCCTCACCGGAAGCCTCCGGCTCTTCGGCAACTTGGACTATCCCACTGTCGAAGGCAACGTTTTTATGGATAATTTCCGCTTCGGCATTGAATTTCTCAACACTTATTATACATTCAGCGACACAGTGAGATGCTTCCACGACGAAATCCGCGTCGACAGCATACGCCTTTTCGACGAAAACGGGCAGTCGGCTTTAGTATCCGGCTACGTCAACCACTATCTTTTTGACGATTTCAATTATTCGGTAAACGCATCTTTCGATAATCTCTTGATACTTGATACCCGAAGGTCACACAATCCGCTGTTTTACGGAACGGCTTATGGAATGGGCACGGCTAGTCTATACGGAACGGAAGATTTGATCAACATCGACGCAGCCTTGCAAAATACCGGCAATACGAGTATCATCCTGAATTTCACGGAAGAACCCGACGTTGAGAATTACGATTTTATCCGGTTCATACAGCCACGGAAAGATACCGTTCCGAAAATAACGCTCAAGCCGAAAATCAATCTTGCTAATGCAAATCAGGGAACGGAAATTCGCCTCAATCTGATGTTGGACGCTACTCCGCAGGCTACGATTGAAATGCTAATGGACCCGACGTCGGGTGACCGGATAAGCGCTTACGGGAATGGCAATATACATATCCAATATGGAACGAAAACACCTTTGAAAGTTATGGGAAACTACACAATCGAAAGAGGCAAGTATAATTTTAGTTTCCAGCAGATTCTATACCGGAATTTCGACATTCAAGAGGGAAGCCAGATTGCTTTCCACGGCGACCCATACACTGCGGATTTGAACGTGAAAGCTCATTACAAATTAACCGCTAACCTGGGCAGTTTACACCAGGAACTGGTTAGAGACCAACAACGAGTCAATACCACAGTCGATTGTATCCTTCAATTAGCCGGCCAAATGAGGCGTCCGACAATCTCTTTCGACATCGAACTTCCCTATTCGACCCCTGAATTAAACCGGCAAGTCAAAAGTTACCTCCACACCGAAGACATGATGAACCGGCAAATTTTTTACCTCTTGGTGCTGAACACTTTCTACACTTCCCCCGAATATGGGGCGACCGCCGCAAGAAATAACTCCGACATGTCGCTGCTCACTTCGACTCTCTCCACGCAACTTTCCGGTATTCTGAATTCATTTACGGATAAAATACAACTTGTCGGCACAAAGTTTCACCAGTCAAACGAAGAAGGGGGAAACAGCACGGAAATGGAATTACTACTCTCCAGCCAATTGTTCAACAACCGCCTGCTAATCAACGGAAATTTCGGTTATCGCGACAACCCATATCTGGACGGTAGCGCCCAAAGTAACAATATCCACTGGATCGGCGATTTCGACATTGAATACAAACTGACCCCAAAAGGTAACGTTCGCCTGAAATTTTTTAACCGTGATAACTACCGCAACTATTATTTGACCCCTGAAATGACTCAGGGGCTGGGCATCTTTTTCCGCAAGGATTTCAACCACTTGCTGCTTGGGGATTGATATTACCCTTCCTGATTAAATTGGCCGGTGGCCAATCACCAATCAATTCGCCATATCCGAAATAAACTTAATCCGTACCAGACGAACTTCTTCTTCGCTGTATTCATTCCTGATTTCCTTGAGAGCTGTTTCCAAATGATCGGTTTCCGATTTTTGAAAGTAGAGGTAAATATATTCAATATGCTCTTCGTCCATGATGTCGTTGAGGAAATAGTCAATGTTGATTTTTGTCCCTGAATAGACGATAGCTTCTATTTCGTCCAGCAGTTCGGTGAATTCCAAACCTTTGGCAAGCGCAATGTCATCTAATGCTACTTTCCGGTCGATGCTCTGAACGATATCAATTTTCAGTTTGGATTTGTTGGGTACGGTACGAACCCGCAAATCTTCGGGACGTTCGATTTCGTTTTCAAGGACATGCCTTTTGATAAGTTCGATAAATTCCTTTCCATAACGCTTGGCTTTTCCCGCGCCGACGCCCGGAATGTTCTGCAATTCTTCGATTGTAATCGGATAGGTCGTCGCCATTGCTTCCAACGATGGCTCCTGAAAAATCACATAAGTCGGAACGGATAATTTTTTGGAAAGTCTTTTCCGCAAATCTTTCATCATTGAATATAAAATCATATCGGCCGCAAAACCAGACCCACCACGCATGGGCGTTTCCTCAATCGCTTCCTCTTCCTCAAAATCGCCGTCTTCTACGATTTTGAAAGGCCCTGGATTTTCCAAGTATTTCTTTCCGTTAGACGTTATTTTCAGAAGTCCGTAGTTTTCGATATCTTTATCAAGATAGCCCATAATCATCGCTTGACGAATCACTGCGTTCCATGTTTTTTCATCTTCGTTTTTTCCGGTACTGAAAATTTCCAATTCATTGTGTTCGTAAGTAAGAACTTCCGATGTTTCTTTGCCTTGTAAAATGTTAATAATGTGGTCGGCTTTGAATTTATTATTCAACAGGTCAACCGTTTCTAAAATTGAAATCAATAGGTCTTTCGCTTCCACTTGTTTTTTAGGATTTAAACAATTATCACAATTTCCACAATTATCTTCTTTATAGTCTTCTCCAAAATAATGTAACAATACTTTCCGGCGGCAAAGGGAGGATTCGGCATAAGCTCTGGTTTCTTCGAGCAGTTGCCTGCCTATTTCCTGTTCGGAAACGGGTTTTCCCTGCATAAATTTTTCCAGTTTCAGCAAATCTTTGTTTGAGAAAAACACGATGCATTTTCCTTCGCCTCCGTCCCGTCCTGCACGTCCGGTTTCCTGGTAATATCCCTCAAGGCTTTTGGGAATATCGTAGTGAATCACGTAACGCACATCGGGTTTGTCGATGCCCATCCCAAAGGCGATTGTGGCGACAATCACTTCGACTTCTTCCATTAAAAACGCATCCTGGTTTGCCGACCGAGTTTGCGAATCCAGTCCCGCGTGATAAGGCAATGCTTGTATGTTGTTCACCTTCAATATTTCCGTTATGTCTTCCACTTTTTTGCGGGAAAGGCAATATACGATTCCCGCTTTGCCTTGATTTGCTTTTATGAATTTAACAATTTTCTTGTCAATATTTTTGTCTTTGGGGCGTACTTCATAATAAAGATTTGCTCTGTTGAACGAAGATTTGAATACGGCGGCGTCTGTCATTCCCAAGGTTTTTTGAATGTCGTGCTGCACTTTCGGCGTTGCCGTAGCCGTCAATGCAATGACCGGACGACATGCAATTTGATTGATTACCTGTCTGATTTGCCGGTATTCGGGTCTGAAATCGTGTCCCCATTCCGAGATACAGTGCGCTTCGTCGACCGCATAAAACGAAATTGACACCTGCTTTAGAAATGCGACGTTTTCCTTTTTGTTCAAAGATTCGGGTGCTACATACAGCAATTTGGTAACGCCCGATCGAATGTCGTTTTTTACCGTGTCGATAGCGCTTTTATTTAAAGAAGAATTCAAAAAATGAGCCACTCCGTTTTGCTCGCAGAAATTTCGCATCGCATCGACCTGATTTTTCATTAATGCGATAAGCGGGGAGATAACGAGCGCGGTTCCTTCCATCAAAAGGGCGGGTAACTGATAGCATAAAGACTTTCCGCCGCCTGTCGGCATCAGGACAAACGTGTCATTTCCGTCCATAATGCTACGGATTGCCGCTTCCTGATCTCCTTTAAAAACATCAAATCCAAAATGCTTTTTAAGTTTCTTCGTTAAAAAAAATTTTTCATCCATGTTCAAAATTTACATCTTTGAAAACAAAGGTATGTGATTATCTTAATATAATAAAAATTTTCCAATGTTTATTTGAAAAAATTTCAATTAAGCACTTTGTTTGATTTCGGCGAGGTGTTTTGTGCTTGATTTTTCCATTTTTGACTGGGCATAACTCAGCGTAATATGGAGTTGTTTTTCATGTGAAGAAGGAAATTCAAACATGGCGTCAATCATAATATCTTCGGTAATCGAACGCAATCCGCGAGCGCCGAGTTTAAATTCAATTGCCTTATCGACAATATAATTCAGCGCTTCTTCGTCGAAAGTCAGACGGATATCGTCCAGTTCAAACAGTTTTTGGTATTGTTTGACGATTGAATTTTTAGGCTCGGTAAGAATATTGCGGAGCGCCGTCCTGTCTAACGGTTTCAGGTACGTCAGGATGGGCAGGCGTCCGACGATTTCGGGAATAAGTCCGAAAGATTTCAGGTCTTGCGGGGCAACATATTGCAGCAGATTGTCCCTGTCAATATGCGCAACCTTTTGGATTGCCGTGTAACCAACGACTTGGGTATTTAATCGTTGCGCAATCTTTTTCTCTATGCCATCGAATGCACCTCCGCAAATAAAGAGGATATTTTTCGTATTGACGGGCGTCAATTTCTGTTCGGGATGCTTGCGTCCACCCTGAGGCGGGACATTGACAATCGAACCTTCCAGCAATTTCAGGAGACCTTGCTGCACGCCTTCGCCGCTCACGTCGCGGGTGATGGAAGGATTGTCGTTTTTGCGGGCGATTTTGTCGATTTCATCAATGAAAACAATTCCCCTTTCGGCAGCTTTCACGTTGTAATCGGCGACTTGCAACAGGCGCGTCAAAATACTTTCGATATCTTCACCCACGTAACCGGCTTCGGTCAAAACCGTAGCATCTACTATTGCAAACGGAACTTTCAGCACCCTTGCAATGGTTTTCGCGAGAAGCGTTTTCCCCGTTCCGGTTGCGCCAACCATGATGATGTTTGATTTTTCGATTTCAACGTCGTCTTTTCCCGGTTTGTGCATCAGCCGTTTGTAGTGATTGTAAACCGAAACGGAAAGGTAACGCTTTGCGTCGTCCTGCCCGATAACATATTGATCCAAAACTTCCTTGATTTGTTTGGGGCGGGGCAATTCATTTTTTTCCAATGTAAAATTATCTTGTTTCTTGGAAACTTCTTCCGCCACAATTTCGTGCGCCTTTTCGACACAATCGGCGCAAATATGGGCGTTCAGTCCGGTGAAGAGCATTTTGACCTCGTTTTCGGGACGTCCGCAGAAAGCGCAATGTTGTTGTTTCTGAAATTTTGCCACAGGGTTAACCGATTTGTTTCTTGATTAATACTTGATCAATCATGCCGTAAGCTTTGGCTTCTTCGGCGGTCATCCAGAAATCGCGGTCGCCGTCGGCAAGCACTTTTTCGTAAGTCTGTCCCGAATGTTCGGCGATAATTGTATAAATTTCCTGTTTGATCTTCAGGATTTCGCGAGCCGTGATTTCGATGTCGGACGCCTGCCCCTGGACGCCGCCCAGCGGTTGATGAATCATCACGCGGGAATGTTTCAACGCCGAACGTTTTCCTTTCGTTCCGGCAACCAGCAAAACAGCAGCCGCAGAAGCCGCCAGACCGGTGCAAATGGTGTTCACATCGCTGGCGATATACTGCATCGTGTCGTAAATTCCGTATCCCGCATAAACAGAGCCACCCGGAGAATTGATATAAATAAAAATATCTTTCCCCGGCTCGGCAGAATCAAGATACAGCAGTTGCGCCTGAATTACATTTGCCGTATAATCGTCTACCTGTGTACCTAAAAAGATGATGCGGTCCATCATTAACCGTGAAAAAACATCCATTTGGGCAACGTTTAACTGCCTTTCCTCGATGATGGTCGGGGAAATATAATTATCCGTTATGGAAGTGTACTTGTCAAGAGCATTTGCGCTCATTCCTAAATGCTTAACTGCATAATTTCTGAAATCGTTCATCATTATTCTTTTTTAATAAATTTTTCAAATATTGCCGGACAAAAGTAGATATATTCTTTTTTAAAAACAAAATATAATTATAAAAAAAATGATTTTACACCCCGAAAAATAAAAAAAATTTAACTACCTTTGCGCGCAATATTTAATAATCGCTATGTCATTTATTGCAGAAAAAATAGTTATGGACGGATTGACATTTGACGACGTTTTGTTAATCCCCGCTTATTCGGAAGTACTGCCCCGCGAGGTCAATCTCACAACAAAATTTTCAAGAGGTATTACGCTCAATATTCCAATGGTTTCCGCCGCTATGGATACGGTGACGGAAGCCCCGATGGCTATTGCCATTGCGCGGGAAGGAGGAATTGGTGTTATCCACAAAAACATGAGTATCGACGAGCAGGCACGGCAGGTACGCTTCGTCAAACGAGCGGAAAACGGGATGATCTCCAACCCGGTAAGCATTAAAACCGGCAAAAAAGTAAGCGACGCGCTGGACTTGATGGCGGAATATAGAATCGGGGGAATTCCTGTTGTGGACAGCGAAAATCATTTGATTGGAATTGTTACGAATCGCGACCTGCGTTTCCAGCGCAACATGGATTTGCCTGTAGACGACGTGATGACCAAAGAGAATTTAATCACTACCAACCAGTCGACCAATCTGGAATCCGCCGTCGAAATCCTCCAACAGTATAAAATCGAAAAACTTCCGGTCGTTGACGCCAACAACAAACTAATCGGGCTGATCACTTACAAGGATATTACCAAGGCGAAAAACAAACCTTCGGCTTGCAAGGACGAACGGGGACGGCTTCGGGTTGCTGCCGGAATCGGCGTAACAGCCGACGCTTTGAAAAGGGCGGAAACGCTGGTTGATGCAGGCGTCGACGCTATCGTCATTGATACGGCGCACGGACACTCCATTGGCGTGATTGATTTGCTGAAAAGCGCGAAAAGAAAATTTCCGAATATTGATTTTGTGGTTGGAAACATTGCGACTGCCGAAGCAGCCAAAACGCTGGTTCTTGCCGGAGCCGACGCCGTGAAAGTCGGAATCGGGCCCGGATCGATTTGCACGACGCGGATTATTGCCGGCGTAGGCGTTCCTCAACTTTCCGCCATTTACGAGGTGGCGAAAGGATTGAGCGGCACGGATGTTCCGGCAATCGCCGACGGCGGATTGCGCTATTCGGGCGATATTGTGAAAGCCCTGGCTGCCGGAGCCTGTTCGGTAATGATGGGTTCGCTGCTCGCAGGCGTAGAAGAATCGCCGGGCGAAACTGTGATTTACAACGGACGCAAATTCAAAACATACCGGGGAATGGGTTCGATCGAAGCCATGCAAAAAGGCTCGAAAGACCGCTATTTCCAGGACATGGAAGATGATATAAAAAAATTAGTTCCGGAAGGAATTTCAGCCCGCGTTCCTTTCAAAGGCTCTTTATATGAAGTGATATATCAAATGGTTGGCGGTTTGAGAGCCGGGATGGGCTATTGCGGGGCGAAAGATATCCCTGCCATTCACAAGGCCGGATTTACCCGCATCACCAAGGCCGGGGTGGAGGAAAGCCACCCGCACGATATTACGATTACGCAGGAAGCGCCGAATTACAGTTATAACAGCAGGGGCTAATCACAATGAGTTCTTCCGTTTATGAACAGTGAGTTTTATATCTAACGAATAACACTATTTTTTATGAAAAAGTATTTTTTACCTTCTTTAATGATGATTACGGGTTTCGTTACCGCCCAAACAAACGATCCGGTGGTTATGACGATCAATGGAAATGATGTCAGGAAATCGGAATTTGAGTATGTCTACAACAAAAACAACAATGCGGAATCCATTGACCGGAAATCGCTGGAAGACTATGTTGAATTATTTAAGAATTTCAAACTGAAAGTGCAGGAAGCCAAAATCCGGCAACTGGATACAATACCCGAATTTATCAATGAACAGGCTGCATATCGCCGTCAACTTGCCAAGCCCTATCTCGACAGTTTGGAAACCGATATTCATTTAATCAGGAAGGAATATGACCGGATGAAATCATTTGTCGAAATCAGTCATATTTTGCTGCCTTTTCAGGGTGCGCTCAACAATAAGTTTAAAATTTTCCCTGCCGATACGGTAGAAGTTTATAAAAAAGCCGTGCAGGTTTATAATCACATTCGCAACGGGGAGAGTTTCGATCAAATGGTGCAGGAATATTCCCTTGACGACCAAAGCAAAGCAAACAACGGCTATTTGGGCTGGTTCAGCGGTTTACAACTGAATTTGAATATGGAAGACGTGGTTTTTGATTTACAGCCCGGAGAGGTCGGAATAGCCCGCAGCAATTTCGGATACCATATTCTTAAAGTACTGAATAAGATGGACAACCCCGGACAAGTCAAGGCTTCCCATATTTTAATCCGGCTTCCGAACGGAGCAGATCCGGAACAGGTTGCCAAAGCGGAAAACAAAATAGATTCGATTTATTTGGCCTTGTCCGACGGCGCCGATTTTGCCGGCTTGGCAAAAGAAACTTCCGACGACAAGGGGACTGCAGCCAGGGGCGGCGAGTTGAACTGGTTTGGATACAGGGATATGGTTAAAGAATTTCGCGACGAAGTGTTTGCGCTGAAAAACATTGGAGATATTACCCATCCGTTCAAAAGTCAGTTCGGATTCCACGTCGCTCAATTGACCGGGAAAAAACCGCTGGAACCGTTTGAAGAAAAGCAAAGCGAAATCGAAAACCTCCTGAAAAGAAGCGGACTCTCGGTCGCGTTATATCAACCTGCTGTGGAGAGGCTGAAAAAAGAGTTCGGTTTTTTTTATAATGAACAGACCCGTCAAAATCTTGTCAATTCGGCAATTACCCTGTATCCGACCGACAGCCTGTTCGCCGCCGCGTATGCAGACAGCAAAACCGTATTGTTCAATGTAAACGACACGGTTTATACTGCGGGCGATTTTATCCGTTTCCTGAAAAAAGAACCTCACTCGCCGAACAATATATCTACCGAACTGCTGGAAGAAAGATTAAAGGCTTATGAATATTCCGTTTTGCTGGATGCGCTGAATCGGGATTTGGAAAACCGCTATCCCGAATTTGCCAATTTGATTCGAGAATTTTACGACGGATCGCTGATGTTTGAAATCTGCAAGACCGAAGTTTGGGACAAAGCCTCGTTTGATACGGCAGGTCTTCAAAAGTTTTTTGAAGACAACAGACAGTTATATATATGGGATGAACCGTATTACAAAGGCTATATCGTTTTCGCAAAAGATGCGAAAACCGCAAAGAAAATGCAAAAGAAAACAGCCAAAAAAAATACGGAGGAAGCCGTCAATTATTTGAACGAAAAATATAAAACGGGCGAAGCGCTTTCCATAAAGATTGAAAAAGGCTTATTCAAAAAAGGTGAAAATCCGTTTGTAGACGAGCAAGCCTTCAAAAGCGGCAAAGCCGAAACGCTGCCCGAAGGTTTCGGCAGTTTCTTTCTCGTGGGGAAAACGCTGAATGCACCGGAGGAATATACCGATACGCGGGGCATGGTCGTTACCGATTATCAGGATTATCTGGAAGAAATATGGCTCAAAGAGTTAAATGAAAAATATCCGGTAGAAATACACGATATTCTTTTAAATCGCGAATAATATATTACCTTTGCGCTATGAAAGCAATATATTTTCAATTCAATAATATGATTTCCGGGTTTCGGGGAACTCCCCGAAACTTTTTTGGTACACCACAAAACCTTGGGGGTATACCGCGAAACATAAATGGTATACCACGAAATCTTGGGGGAATACCTCTGATTATTCGTTAATCTAAGCAATATCAATAATATAAATAATTAAAATCAAAAAAATGAGTACATCAGTAGACTACATTCCGCGCAACGACAGCGCATTTCTGAACTGGGTGAAATTCCTGATAGCGTTTGTGAAAACAAATGCCGAACAGTGGCAAATTCCGGCAACTTCGTGGACAAATGTTGACTACAAGATTTGGGATTTTACGGTCGCATTGGAAAAGATGCAAAATCCTAATCACGGCAAAGCCGACACGGAGCAAAAAAACCATGCCCGGGGGGTTCTTGAACCATTAATCCGGCAGTATGTGAAAGAGTATCTGGAGTATAACCACCTTATTTCAGACGATGACCGCGAACGCATGGGGCTGCCTGTTCACGACAAAAAGCCGACACCGGTTCCAACGCCGACAACAACCGTAGAAATGGACGCAAAAGCCGCCTCGCCCGGCGTGATTAAAATTGCCTATCAGGATTCCGCAAGCGGAAAGAAAGCCAAGCCACACGGCGTTCACGGCGCCGAATTTAACTGGGCTATCCTCGACCACGTGCCGACCGACTGGACGGAACTCATTCATTCGAGTTTCTCTACCCACTCGCCTGCTGTTCTTTCTTTTGAAGGTCACCAGCGCGGGCAAACGTTCTATTTCGCCTCCCGCTGGGAAAACACGCGGGGAGAAAAAGGTCCCTGGAGCGAAATACAATCGGTGATTATTCCCTAATATATTATACATATCACTATTAATTATTTAAAAAAAGTTATGAAAAAAAAAGTTGTTATTTTAAGTTCCGTTGTCGCGGTGTTTGCCGTGATGATTATTGCATTTAAAGGATGTAATGACGCCGTTGATAACGGTGTATTTGAAGAACAGGCTGCGTTGGTTGCTCCTGCCGAACAGGCGTCCCTGAGGAGTGATTCCCTCCCCATTTCGCCCAGGTTCCCCTTGCCGGATTCCCTCCCCATTCCCCCCGCCACTCTATTTTCGGAGGAGCTTCCTCATGTCAGCGCCGTCCAGTCAACAGGCACGTGGTCAAGTGGAAATTATGATGTCAGTGCCGTTGAAAGTTATGGAGGGCTAGGTTCTTTGCTTGTATTCTATCACATCGGTGTAGTTAATGTCAACACCGGTACATGGTATTATCTTGAAAAAGGTTATGCAGGGAAGTTTACAGAAAACTCTCTTCAAGGCGTTTTATCTCCCGGAGATATCTTTAAAGTTAGAGTAATTGATAGAGGTATATTTAATTTGACGTCGGGTGAGTCTGCATATGCCGGTCCCTATCGCTACAAACCTGACGGAAAGATTTTCTTTGGGATTGTGTCGGGAGGAGGCATGTGGTATCCAATATATATTCAAGATCCTTGCCTAAGACATAAGTAGGATAAAATTAATCTCAAATAACAATTAAATATATTAGGGAAAGAAGAACGGCAGGCGAAAAATCGTCTGCCGTTCTTCTTTTCCGGGGTTGCAAACTGCGAAACAGTGAAGCAATCCAGGAAAAGAAACACGTCATTGCGAGGACAAAGTCCGAAGCAATCCAGGAAAAAACATGGATTGCTTCGCTTCGCTCGCAATGACGTGTACGGCTTTGCGACCCCACTGCGTCATTGCGAGCCGCGAAGCGGCGCGGCAATCCGGAAAAACCCCACTCCGTCATTGCAATTCCTGGATTGCTTCGCTTTGCCCTCGCAACAAGTCTAATGACGAAATATAAAAGGCGGTCTTTGGACGCATGTTAAATATAAACAGGTAATGAAT
>JAIRKG010000128.1 GCA_031260235.1 Dysgonamonadaceae bacterium
GTGGGGTTGGATTGCTTCGCCGCTTCGCGGCTTGCAATAACGTATGGGGCAAAGCGAATGTACAATTATAAAGAACCTAAACTGTTTTGCAGGAAATTTATATCGTAATTAATCAAAAAACATTATCTTTGCAGGCTGAAATTTAACAGCATTAAAATTAATATTAAACATAAATTTTTATAAATCAAATGCAAAACAAAGGATTTGTTACAGTGTTCGCAACACTATTGAGCCTCGTGTGTTTGTTTTATTTGTCGTTTACATTCGTAACAAATAAACACTACGCCGATGCAAAAGCATATGCTGCCGACGGCTACGGAAGCGAAAATTATTATCTTGATTCATTATCTACGGAAAAAGTCTGGCTTGGATACACCCTGAAAAAAAGCCGTACGATGGAGTTAAACTTAGGCCTTGACCTGAAAGGCGGGATGAGTGTTATCATGGAAATCAGCGTTGCCGACATTTTGAAGTCGCTGGCAAATCATAACCCTGATCCTAATTTCAATCAGGCTTTGGCTAATGCTACTGCACGACAGTTTACCAGTACGCAGGATTACATTTCGTTGTTTACGGAAGAGTATCATAAATTAGACAAAAACGCAAGACTGTCGGCTATTTTCAGTACTTTCGAGTTGAAAGACAAAATTCAGCCCCAAAGTACGGACGCTCAGGTGGAAAGTATCTTGCGGGCGGAATTGAAAAGTACGGTTGATAATTCCTTCAACGTGCTTCGGACACGTATCGACCGTTTCGGCGTGGTTGCCCCCAACATCCAAAAACTGCAAACAGACGGACGTATTTCTATTGAACTTCCCGGTATTAAAGAACCCGAACGGGTACGCGCCTTGCTGCAAGGTAGCGCAAATCTCGAATTTTGGGAAACTTACGAAGAAAAGGAAATACACCAATATTTGCTGGATGCAAACGCAGTCATCAGGGATTCGATAGCGCAGGCGCAAACCGAAACGCCGGCAACGGTTACAGACGACGCTACTTCGGTTCAACCTGAAATCGCGAATGTGGAAACATTTGAGGAAACAGATTCTTTGATCTCCGATGATGTTATAAATGACGAACTTGCAGAAAATACAGATGAACAAAACGATGAAGCTTATTTTCAAAAGAATTTCCCGCTGTTTTATTTATTGAACCTGAATCCCGAAGTTACAGAAGGCTCAGGTCCTGTTGTCGGAACAGTCCGGAAACACGACATGGCAACGGTCGATAAATACCTGAGCATGAAAAAAGTGCAGGATGCGCTTCCTCGTCAGTTAAAACTGAGATGGGACGTTAAACCGATTGATGAAAAGGAAAGTTACTACCGGCTATATGCCTTGAAAATCACTACCCGCAACGGCAGGGCTCCTCTGGAAGGCGATGTGGTTACAGACGCGCGGGACGAATTTAGCCAATATTCCAATCGGGCAGAAGTAAGTATGAGAATGAACACCGAAGGTGCTAAAAAATGGGCGCGTCTGACCAAAGACAATGTCGGCAGGTGCGTGGCTATTGTTTTGGACGAGCAGGTTTATTCCGCTCCGGTCGTAAACGGTGAAATTTCCGGTGGACAGTCGAGTATCACCGGTAATTTCACCCAGGAAGACGCCAAAGACTTGGCAAACGTGCTGAAATCCGGTAAAATGTCGGCGCCGGCGCATATCGTACAGGAAGAAGTTGTTGGTCCGTCTTTGGGACAGGAAGCCATTGATAAAGGATTTATCTCCTTTGTGTTTGCGCTTGTTATTTTGATGGCTTATTTAATGTTTATTTACGGATTAAAACCCGGTTTGATTGCCAACTTTGCTTTATTGCTTAACTTGTTCTTTACGTTGGGTTTTCTGGCGTCTTTCCATGCGGTGCTGACGCTTTCGGGTATTGCCGGTATCGTTCTGGCTTTAGCCATAGCGGTGGATGCGAACGTGTTGATTTATGAGCGTATCAAGGAAGAAATTCGGGGCGGCAAACAAGTGAAAAAAGCGGTTGAAGAAGGATACGGCAAGGCTTTCTCGGCTATTTTCGACTCCAACCTGACTTCTATTATTACCGGTTTTATCCTTTATATTTTCGGTACGGGACCTATTCGCGGTTTTGCAACTACTTTGATTTTCGGTATCTGTATTTCGTTTTTCACGGCGGTATTCCTGACGCGCACGATTTATTCCTACTACATGGGAAAAGGCAAATTACTGAATTTGACTTTCACAACTACGTGGACGAAGAATTTTTTGGTAAATCCGGCATACAACCTGATGAAAAACAGGAGGCTGATTTATACCATAAATATTGTTGTCGTTCTTATTTGCGTAATCGCTTTCGTTTTCAGGGGACTGAATCAGGGAATCGATTTTACCGGCGGACGGAATTATGTTGTGCTTTTTGACCAACCGGTTAATACCGTACAGGCTCAGAAAGCACTTGATCCGTATTTTGAAAATCATACGCCGAGCGTTATCACTTATGGAAATTCCAATCAGGTGCGAGTATCCACAAATTACAAAATTCACGACAATTCGCCGAACATAGATAAAGAAATAACGGAGAAAATGTATGACGCTTTTTCTCAGGAAGATGAGCCTTTGTTGAAGGATGGAACGACCTACGACCAATTTATGATCGACAATGTAAGAGGTTCTCAAACCGTAGGTCCGGCTGTTGCCGAAGATATTAAGCAGGGAGCCATTTTTGCCATTATCTTTGCGGTTATTGCCATTGGACTTTATATTTTGTTGCGGTTCAGGGATATTTCATACAGTGTCGGTTCAATCGTTGCATTGATAGGCGATGCGCTCTTTGTTATCGGTGTATATGCCCTGCTTTGGGGATTCGTTCCGTTTTCGCTGGAAATTGATCAGACGTTTATCGGCGCTATCCTGACGGTTATCGGTTATTCAATCAACGACAAAGTGGTTATTTTCGACCGCGTGCGCGAATATACGCATCTCTATCCGAATCGATCCAAATATGAGTTGTTTAACGGCGCTTTGAACTCTACGCTCGACCGAACGTTCAACACAAGTATGAGTACACTCCTTGTTTTGGTTATCATTTTCTTTTTTGCGGGAACAGCCATTCGCAGTTTTTCATTTGCCATGTTGCTCGGCGTATTCATCGGAACGTTTTCTTCATTATTTACCGCCGCTCCGATTGCATACGAAATTCAAAATAGAAAAGAGGAAAAGAAACTTTTGAATGAAAAAACTTCGGCGAAGAAATAAACTTGCATACAAATCTTTATAAGGAAAACGACTATTATTGTTTTGCCTGTTCACCGTCCAATAAATATAGTTTTATAAATAATGAATAAGGGGAATATTATGGAACTAAAAGATTTTGTTGATAAGGTTATTTCTTGTAAAAACAAGACAATAACCGATGAAGTTTTTTTGCTCATTCAAAACGACAAGCATTTCATGCAAGAATACCTTCAACTCATACATGAGAAAGGGCTTGATGTTGTGAATAAATATATAGGTAAAAAGGTAAAGCAAAAATATAAGCTAACTGATGATGGGCGAAACAAGTCGCCCAAAAGTACTTTAATATCAAGCCATCAGGAATTTGAATAAACAGACCGCCCCCGTGTCCAATGTGGACGGCTAACATAGCAGAAAAACGGCATATAACAGGTCTGTTTACGTTTCACCGCTAAAGCGGATCGACAGTCGGAACGTTATGTGCCATTTTGCCTGAATTTTTTGATAAAATATTATAGGAACATATTGACAATAAAAAATGGTTTATGATAAAAATATCTGAATAAAGAGAAACACTATGGCAAGGAAAGCAATTACTTCAAAAAAGGCAACCTCCGCAGGGACTTACTCTCATGGAATTGATTCAAACGGGCTAATATTTCTATCCGGACAAACACCTATAGACCCAAATTCCGGAAAACTTGCGGACGGCGATATTAGAGTACATACACAACAATGTTTTGATAATTTATTCGGCGTATTGGAATCGGCAGGATTAGGACCTGACGATGTACAAAAAGTAAATGTATATTTAACAGATATGAACGACTTTCCGGCAATGAATGAAATATACAAAAAGCAATTTTCTGAACCGTATCCCGCAAGGACAACCATTGGAGTTGCCTCACTGCCATTGGAAGCAA
>JAIRKG010000133.1 GCA_031260235.1 Dysgonamonadaceae bacterium
GGAAAGCCCTTTTAAGCAGGATGTTTCCAATAAACTATGGGCTTTGCGCGTCCTTTATCCCAGAAAATTAGTAACCCCGTCGGAAATGGAAACCAACCGTTATGCCAAAGACATTACCCACGTAGCCATTGTGAATGGGAGAGGCTATGAACGGTTGGACTACCAGGTGGAGAATCCTGTAACTCATGGAGTATTACCTGTAAAACGTTAAATAATATGTTATATTTCGGTCTTTTTCTAACAATCGCATTGGGCTTTGTCTTTGTTCATTGCCTTTCGGTGAAATTTACATTAATTGAAAAGGCAGGCCTGTCTTTCCCTTTGGGAATGGCATTTACTTGCCTCCTGATGTTGCTTCTTGATCAGGTCAATATTCCGTTAACGCCGATGCCGCTGCTGACAAGTCAAGCCTTACTGCTTGCCGGCCTGATATTCGTTGTTTATTTCTGTCGCAAGGATGCGTGGTCGTCGTTGCTGGAATCAGTTTCACGGTCGTCATTGAAAGACATCAATCCGGTATGGTTACTATTTATTCTGGCGGTGGTTTATATGGAGTATATGAACTTTTCCAAGTGTATGTATTTTCCTCCTTCCGACCGTGACAGTTTAACGGCGTTTGAGACAATCGGCTATATTGCAGCCCGGGAACATACGTTCAAGGGGCTTAGCATTTTCGACGAAAGTTATATGCCGCACATACACGGCACGGCAAGCAGTATCGTTTACGCCCCGTTGGTACAACTCTCTTATGCGTATGTATATACGCTGGAAGCCGAAACATCGAAAATCATCCCCGCCCTGATGTATCTGTTTTTCCTTGCAGCTTTTTATGGCGCTGCGGCGCGGGCGGCAGGCAAGACGGGAGCCGCTGTGGCGACTTTCTTTATGTTGTTGACGCCCGAAATGCTTGCATGGTCTTCTCTTTCAATGACCAATGTGATTCATGCCGTTTTTGCTTCCCTGAGCGTTATCTACATGTCGCTGTGGTTTCAAACGCGGGAAAAAAAAGACTTGCTGCTTTGCGGGTCCTTGCTGGGCGGCAATATTCTGAGCCGTAATGAAGGAATTGTATTTACTGCCGCCGTACTGTTGTTGCTGTTTATCGACACATTACGGTCGAAACGCTACTGGGGTTTTGCGCAAGCGGCTCTTTGGGCGCTTGTCCCGTTAGTTGTTTGGACATTGTATACGAAAATGAATGGCTTATATGCCGAAGGCATTGTCGTCAAGCATCTGTTTTGGGATGCGGAAAAAGCAGGAACGATAGCGTCTTACATGTGGGGA
The DNA here is from genome assembly GCA_031260235.1 of Dysgonamonadaceae bacterium. Taxonomy (GTDB): domain Bacteria; phylum Bacteroidota; class Bacteroidia; order Bacteroidales; family Azobacteroidaceae; genus Azobacteroides. The sequence continues at coordinate 1,285 of JAIRKG010000133.1, forward strand.
CTGTATAATTTTACACAATATTACGGATGGTCGTTTATCGTTTTCCTGATAGCCTTTCTTGCCAATCTTTGGTTTCTTATTCGGAAGAAAGACAGCCTCTACCTGCTGCTGGCTATCGGATTGTCATCTCTTTTTTATATGCTTATCCTCTACCAAATCGACTACAAATGGGACTCGATGCACAATGTTCTGTCGTATTCCGCCAAGCGTTTCCTGTTTTGCTTCATTCCGATGGTTTGGTATTTTGCGTTTACCAATCATACGGTGAGCGCTCTTTTCCGGCGGTTGGAGGGGTTTTTGCTTTTGCGTAGACAGTAATTTGATATTCAACCGATACGCCTCTTTCGCATACCTTTCATTCTTTACTGTTTTCCCCTTTTATTCTGTTAGTCGAAAAATAAGTGTAAACCGCCGGAACGACGAATAAAGTGAGGAAAGTGGAAACAATCATCCCGCCGATTACCGAGATACCCATTGCAATGCGGCTATTAGCTCCCTCAGCACTGGCAAATGCCAACGGCAACAGTCCCAGTACGGTACATAAACTCGTCATCAGGATTGGCCGCAAACGCTGTGTGGCTGCACCTTCGATGGCTTCTCTTTTATTCATCCCCATTTCTTGCCGCTGGTTGGCAAATTCCACTATCAGAATACCGTTTTTGGCTACCAGACCTATCAGCATGATAATTCCGATTTGGCTGAATATATTCATCGTTATTCCACCGAAATACATAAATATCAATGCTCCGGCAACTGCCAGCGGCACCGTTAGCATGATGATTAACGGGTCTTTGAAGCTCTCAAACTGCGCCGCCAGAATCAGGAATATCAATATCAGCGCTAAACCGAAAGTGAACATAAGACTGGACGAACTTTCGCGAAATTCTTTCGATTCGCCTGCCAATGCGGTGCGGAAACTCTCGTCCAGCGTTTCTTTCGCTATGCGGTCCATTTCGTCCAAGCCTTCGCCGACAGTAACGCCCGGCGCAAGTCCCGAAGTGACGGTCGCCGAACTAAAACGGTTATATCGATAGAGTTGCGGAGGTGAAACGTTTTCCGACAAATCGACCAGATTGTCTAACTGTACCATGCCCTGCGAAGCGTTTTTGACATACATGGACTTGAGGTCGAGCGGTTTGTTCCGCTGCTGTCGGTTTATTTCCGCCAGTATCTGGTATTGTTTCCCGTTCATATAAAAATAGCCCATCCGCTGACCGCTGAGGGCATATTGCAGCGTTTGCCCAATGTCGCGCGTACTTACGCCGAGCAAAGCTGCCTTGTCGCGATTGATTTCGATACGAGTTTCCGGCTTGGTGAACTTCAGGTTAACGTCAAACATCTGGAACTTCGGGCTTTCAGATACTTTCGCCATGAAAGGAGGTATAAATTCCTGCAATTTCTCCAGGTTCGGCGCCTGCAAAACATATTGCACGGGCATCCCGCCTCGCCGTCCGCCAAAGGTTGATTGCTGCTGCACAAACGCCCGCGCTTCGGTTTCTGTGCGTACTGCGCCGGAAAGCGCACCGGCGATTTCCATTTGACTGCGTTCGCGGTCTTTTATATCCGGCAATATCAACTGTGTGAATGCAGAACTTGAGCGGACAAGCATCTGGTTGTACTGTCTTTCGGGCACGACCGAATCGGCGATTGTGGAGATTTTTGTAGCATAATCCCTGTAAAATTCATACGTAGAACCTTCCGGCGCCGTCATATTGATCCTCACCATGGAACGGTCTTCCAGAGGCGCCATTTCAGATTTTATCTGTCCCCATAATACAAATATAATAAAGAAAGTAACGCCCATAACAGGCCATGTAATCCACCGGTGCGTGAGGAAATATATCAGTCCTTTTTCATAAAGGCGGTTCAGTCCTTCAAATAAAGGTTCTGTTTTCTCATAGAATATGCCTTTGCGTTCCCGTTTACGGAGGAGCTTGGTTGACAGCATGGGGGTAAATGTCAATGCAACAAACGCCGAAATGGCTACGGCGCCGGATACGACAATACTGAATTCCTTAAACAGCCGCCCGGTCATTCCCTGCATGAATACGATTGGGAAGAAGACGGCTACCAGGGTAACGGTCGTTGATACGATGGCAAAGAATATCTCTTTGGAACCTTCGACGCCGGCTTCTTTCGGACTGATTCCCCGCTCAATCCGCACATAAATATTTTCCGCCATCACGATAGCGTCGTCAACCACCAGGCCTACGGCTAATACGACAGCCAGCATTGAGAGGACATTGATGGAAAACCCTGCAATGTACATGATAAAAAATGCGCCGACCAGCGATACGGGAATAACAATCACCGGCACCAGCGTTGCTCGCCAGTCGCGGAGGAAAAGGAATATAATTATGACGACAAGCAGGAATGCAATGTAAATCGTTTCCTGCACTTCGTTGATAGACGCCCTGATAAAAAGGGTGTTATCATAAACCACATCCAGTTTTACATCCTCGGGAAGATCTTTTTTCATTTGGGCAAGCCGTACTTTTACCTCGTCGGAAATATCAATATGATTCGCTCCCGGTTGAGGTATCACCACCAAGGCGACCATCGGAACGCCGTTTTTGCGCATAATGCTGCGCTGGTCTTCCGGTCCCAGTTCGGCATAGCCGACGTCGCGCAAACGGACGACGTTGTAGTCGTTTTCACGAATAATCAGGTTATTAAACTCTTCCGGCGTTTTCATCAAACCGAGCGTGCGGATCGTCAGCTGCATCCTGTCTCCTTCGATGCTGCCCGACGGCAATTCTACGTTTTCCCTGTCAATAGCGTTCCGGATATCAACGGGAGTGATGCTGTAGGCTGCCATTTTCGACGGGTCTAACCACAGGCGCATGGCATAACGCTTTTCGCCCCAAATGGATACGGCGCTCACGTTTTGAATGGTTTGCAGGCGTTCCCTGATCGTCAAATCGGCTATTTCGCTTATTGCGAGTAAATTTCGCTTCTCGCTTTGAACGGAAATCTGAAGGATAGGCTGGTCGTCGGCGTCGGCTTTGGAAACCGTTGGCGGGTCGCAGTCGCGGGGAAGGAAACGCTGGGCACGGGAAACTTTGTCGCGCACGTCGTTGGCTGCCGTTTCCATGTCTACGCTCAGTTCAAATTCCACCGTAATCCGGGAAGAACCCTGACTGCTCGTACTCGACAGGGAACGAATCCCCGGAATCCCGTTGATGTTTTGTTCCAGCGGTTCCGTAATCTGGGTTTCGATAACATCGGCATTGGCGCCGGGATAAGAAACATCAACCGTAATAATCGGGTTGTCCACGCTCGGATATTCGCGAACGCCCAAATAAGAATAGCCGATAATCCCGAATAGCGTAATTACCAGTATAAACACGGTTGAAAGAACCGGACGACGGATGCTTAATTCTGATATGTTCATTAATTGATATTGTCGATTGTGACGGACAGCCCGTCCCTCAATTGCATGATTCCGCTGACAATCAGCGTATCGCCGGTTTTTATACCGTCAAGTACCTGAATGTTCGATTCCGTGCGGATACCTTTTGAGAGTTCCGCCACCCTTGCCTGTCCCGACGAATAAACGTAAGCAACGTCGCGTCCCATTTCGGCAATCACCGCCTCGTTGGGAACAACGATTGCATTTTCCAGTTCAACGACTTTGATTCTCACCAAGCCCGACCGCCCCGGTTTCAATCGTCCGGTCACATTGGGGTAAACGGCGCGGACTTTCAGTTGCAAAACGTCTTTTTCAATGCGCGAATTAACGGCATAAACCGAAGCCGCATAACTGTCCTTGTCCATCTGAAATTCAACAGAAGCGCCAGGGTGAATCATATTCATATATCTTTCGGGCACAGAGAAATCTATTTTTAGGGGAATAATCTTTGCGAGCGATGCGACAACCGTCGTTGGCGAAGCATAAGCGCCTTCGCTGACTTGCCGCAGGCCGATCATACCGTCAAAAGGCGCCCTCAGTTCGGTTTGTGCGATTCTTGATTTGACAAGGTTGACGTCGGCGTGCAGTTTCTCCAACTCGGTGCTTACCTGTTCGTAAGTTTCCTTGCTGACTGCATCTTTTTCCAGCAGCGCTTTTTGGCGGTATACGCGGTCTTCCGCCAGGGGAATTTGCGCTTCCAATTTCTGCAGTTCCGCCTGCAAAGGCTTGTCGTTGACCTTCGCCAGCAACTGACCTTTGCTTACCGCCGTGCCTTCCTGAAAACATATCTCAACAATCTTTCCGGCAACCTCGAAAGTCAAATCCACTTCCTCGTCGGGAATCAAATTGCCTGTCACCTGAATATAATCGGTCAGCAATTCCGGACGGATTATTTTCGCATTCACATTCAGCGGTTTCGCCCTGTTTACGAAAAGTTCGGGACGAGCGGAGGCTTGAGGTGCATCATCTTTTTTAATCCTCCTTTTTATCACAGGATACAGCGCCATACCGGCAATAAAGAGCGCAATGATAATAAACAGGACAATCTTTGTAAATTTATTCATCGGACTATAAAATATTATGAGGGGTTAAAAACAGTCTGATAACTGACAGCAAAAGCAGTGGAAAGTTTAAACAATCCGGGCGAATTATTCTTTAAGTACCCCCCGCA
>JAIRKG010000144.1 GCA_031260235.1 Dysgonamonadaceae bacterium
AAGTTACTTCTTTTTAATTAATACTCTCCAATAATTATCTATTTGCGTTTGTTCCAATATTGTATGTCCCTCGTTGCGAATCGACGCGGGGACATTGTTTATCGGATGTCCGTCGTCGAGCCATATCTCCAGCGTTTCGCCCGACTGCATGGCAGCAAGTTGCAGTTTCGTCTGGACAAAGTTCATCGGGCAAACAAAACCGCGCAGGTCTTTCCGTCTTACTGTTCCCTGCTTTTCTTTGGGACGTTCGGGACGCGGTTCGGGATTGGCGGCTGTTTTGAACTGCAAGGAATCATCCATACTTTCATAAAGTGCAATCACCCTGTCCGCCAAAGCGTATATCTCATCCTTGCGAGCACTGAAATCGTATGTTTTCTCGTCTCGGGCAACAGACACAATATCCTTATATCCTTTTTCGACCAAACCATATTCGATAAAATTTGCGATAAAGAGGTTAAAGGCGTCTTCGGTCGTTTTCGGTTCGAGGCCGCGGGTTACTAAAAGCATCCGCGACGCGGAATATAAAATAAGATACAGCAACCTGTTTATATCTGCCTTGTCGGTCGCTGTTTCCAACTCCTGCCTGTGTGATCGGATAATGCTCCGGTCTAATTCTATCATGTCAAACAATCCCGCCGAACACTCGGCAACACCTCTACTTACAACACTGAACGGCGTTTCAGATCCCCAATCGAAATAATAGTTTTTATCTTCTGAAAATGAGGGAATTTCCCGATATTCATCAATCAATTGCAGAGCTAAATCTTTTCCTTCCAACCGAAGGTAATCGCTAAACGAGGCATATTTTCCTTTCGTTTCGGGATAGGCTTCCAACAATCGCCGCACAAATCGGGGAACTTCGCGTGCGCTAATACTTCCAACCGGCTCTGCCAATTGTGGATTATCGTCTCGGCTTGCCGCCAAATAAACATGGTATCCCGGATATGCTCTTTCGTTGCGCAAGGCTTTTCCTGAAAAGCCGACATCGCCCCAAAGATGCTGCCCGCAAGAGTTGGGGCATCCGGATATATGTATTTTTGCGGCGCTGAAATCATCTAATGACGTTTTGCTCTTCAACAACTCTTTGCGAATAGCGGTCGCCAATCCTTTGGACAGCCCTATTCCCAAACGACAGGTGTCGGCTCCCGTACAGGAAACGATGTTGCTGATTGCGGCAGGGAGTTGCGATTCCGCATTAAACTCGCTAATAATGTCATACAATTCAACAAGCGCGGCATTGGGAATATTGCGCAGGCGAATATTCTGCGTAGTCGTGAAGCGAACGGTATGATTTCCGAACCGGCTGACAAATAACAGCAGTTTCCGAAGTCCTGCCGTCTGCCGCTCGTCATCTAACCTGATATTTCCCAGCGGGATAGGCAAGAGGACAGAACTGTAATTATCTTGCCGTTGAAAAGTAACATATCTTTTCTTCCACTGCAAATAGCTGTCGGTTTCCTGCGTGCCGGTATGCTTTGGATAAGTATGCTGCGGACGTTCGTCAACGGCTTCGGCAAGTTGGAAAGAATGTTTTGTTTTTGCTTCTTCGTAATATTTTCCGATTAGGCGGATGGTTTCTTCTTCGCCTAATTTGTAGAATATGAAACGTAAGCGTGCCTTGTTTCTATTTTTCCTGTTGCCATGTTCCGAGAAAAATTTCTTGAGGGCTTCGGCTACGGCAAACAGTTCGCTTTCCGGAATAAAGTCAAACAACTTCCACCCGATTGTAGGCTTTGCGCCTGCGCCTCCTCCTGCATATACGAAGAAACCTTTTTTCCCGTCCTTTATCTTGGCAACAAAACCGACATCGTTCACTGCCGCATATCCTATTTTTCTGTCATCGGACGAGAAAGCAATTTTCATTTTCCGAGGAAGTAAATAAGAATCCGATTCGGCAATTAACTTGGTCGTCAGCGCCATAGCATAAGGAGTCGTATCGAAGATTTCACCAACAGAAAATCCGCTTTCTTCCGAAACCAGAATGTTACGGATGGTATTGCCGCCGCCGCCTTTGGTACTCAAACCTTCTTTTTGCAGTTCAATGAGAATGGGTTCCAGGTCATCGAGTTGCAAGTTCTGTATTTGTATCTCCTGTCGGGTGGTGATGTGCAGCAGATTGGAACGATACTTTTGTGCGATATTTATCACACTTAGGAGCTGAGCGGGATAGATCACCCCGCCCGTCGTTCTTATACGCGACATATAAACGCCATCCTGCCGTTGCTCATATATACCCATCGGCACACGAAACGCTTTGAATTGAACCGGATCTACTTCTTGCCGTTGATAGCCTTTCGCAAGAGTTGCAAACTGAGTGATGTCCTCGCTTAATGTTTCTGGAAGTTTATACATGTGAATTTAACTAAATACGCCGGAAAGATATTTTTTGGTCAGTTCGTGCTTGGGATTTTTGAACAGGTCTTCCGCGGAACCTGCTTCAATTATCTCTCCCAAATACATAAAAACCACGTGGTCGGCAATTCTTAACGCCTGCGGCAACGTGTGTGTTACTAACACAACCCCATAATCCTTTTTCAATTCCACAAACAAGTCTTCAATGTGGCGGCTTGATATGGGATCCAAAGCAGACGTTGATTCGTCGCCGAGAATGAATTGCGGCTTGATAGCAAGCCCGCGGGCAAGGCATAAACGCTGTTGCTGTCCAATCGAGAGGCTTGACGCAGGCGCGTGGAGACGGTCTTTCACTTCTTCCCACAGTCCGGCGGCGCGCAAATTTTCCTCTACAATCCGCTGTAGCGTTTTTTTGTTTCGCGTTCCGTGTATTCTACATCCGAAAGCGATATTGTCAAAAATAGACATGGGTAGTGGCGTTGGACGTTGTGATACTAAACCCATTTTTTTACGAATGTGCGTTACCTCCACTTTCTTTCCATAAATATCTTCGCCGTCAACAAAGATATGTCCGTCAATACTTACTTTATCAACACTGCCTATCAGCCTGTTGATTGTTTTCAACAATGTAGATTTACCACATCCCGAAGGTCCTATAATACAAGTTATCTTCTTGTGTGGAATTTCAACGCTCACATCCTTTAGGATATGGTTACCGCCAATGCTAACATTGAGTTTCTTTACGTTCAAACCCGGCGTACCCGCCCCTTCTCTCTCCGGCAAATTACTTTTTGCAAATGCGTTTCCGAACAATCTTCTTACTTTTTTTATTGTCTGCATATTAATTTGTATTAAAATTCGAGACAAAGGTAGAGGGTTGTCCGGATACATACAATACCGCAAATATGGTATTTTTTTGTTAAAAAACACCCTGATAAGGCGCGTATTCGTCTTAAAGAGGTGCATATTTGCCTTAAAGAGGCGCATATTTGCGGGGAAAAAGCGGGTATGTTGAAAGGTATGAATATATAAACATATTGATTAACTTTGTGGCAAGAAAAACAGTATGAACTATACAGGATTTTATTATGGCCGAACATAACGAACTTGGAAAAGACGGCGAAGCTGCTGCCTGCGCTTATTTAAAAGAAAATGGGTATAAAATTTTACATACCAATTGGAGGAGAGGTCGCTGCGAATTGGATATTGTCGCTCAAACGGAAGACGAACTGGTGATTGTTGAGGTTAAAACCCGTTCAGACGGAGGTCTTGGCGATCCGGAAGATGCTGTTACTAACTCGAAAATCAAGAATATTATAGAAGCTGCAGATATTTACATTAAATCTTCTGATATTGATTTGCCGGCAAGATTTGATATTATTTCCATTATTGGGAAAAGTCCGAATTTCGAAATCGAACATATCGAAGACGCTTTTTATCCTCCTGTAAATATCCGCCGCCGGTAGTTTATGAATATCGAAGAACTTCATGAATATTGCCTTTCCATCAAAGGATCTACCGATTGTTTTCCTTTTGACGACGTTTCCCTGGTGATGAAAGTCGAGGGAAAAATGTTTACTCTTATTCCATTAGACAGCCCTGTGCTGCAAATCACTTTGAAGTGCGACCCCGAACAGGCGCTTGAATTGCGCGAACGATACGCTTGCGTAGAACCGGCTTGGCATTTCAATAAAAAATATTGGAACACCATTTATCCGAATCGGGAAATGACGGACGAAGAAGTACAAAAATGGATTTGCCATTCGGTGGACGAAGTGATAAAAAAATTGCCCAAACGGATTCAAATCGAATATTATAACAATGAGCAACATCATTAAAATCAAAGAAACGGATTCAACCAATCACTGGTTGCAAAAACAAAGCGAAAAACAGACTTTGGACGAAGGCGTTGCCGTTGCCGCTCAATTTCAGACCGTAGGGAAAGGACAAAGAGGAAACCATTGGGAATCGGAAGCCGGGAAAAATATTCTTTGCAGCATGATTTTGTACCCTGAATTTCTGCCGGTTAAGCAACAGTTTTTGCTTTCCGAAACCGTTGCTTTGGGATTGAAAGATGCGATGGAACAATATATCAGTCCTGTTAAAATTAAATGGCCGAATGACATCTATTATAAGGACAAAAAAATCGCCGGCATATTGATAGAAAATGAATTATCGGGACAAATTACCTGCAAATCCATCGTTGGAGTCGGATTGAACGTCAATCAGGAGCAATTCTCACCCGCCGCTCCGAAAGCCGTCTCCATGAAACAAATTCTTGGGAAAGAAACAGAACCCGATACGCTTTTGGAACAAACAGTAAATGCCGTATTATTTCGTTACAACACACTGAAATCCGGAAATTCAAAATCAATCGCTTCGGCATATCACAATTCATTATACCGGAAATCGGACTTTCATCCCTTTACGGATAGAAACGGCGCTTTTATCGCCGAAATAAACAGAGTTGCCGATGACGGGTTGCTTCATTTGATTACGAATGTGGGGGAAAAGCGTTGTTATGCATTTAAGGAAGTGGGCTATGTTTGATTTTTTATATTAAATATGTTAATGACAGATAAAAAAATATACAAGCGTGTTTTTTACCGAACAGGATATTTACAAGTCTAAAAGTATGCCATTTTGTCTGAAATAATGTCGCACATCTGCTTTGGCACATCATTTGTAAAATATCTTATTAAAATAAACAACGGACTAAAATTAAGATACATATAAATAAAGACATTATGGGAAAAATAATTGGAATAGATTTAGGAACAACAAACTCTTGCGTGGCTGTGATGGAAGGAAACAAGCCCGTCGTTATTCCTAACAGCGAAGGTAAAATGACTACTCCTTCTATTGTGGCATTTGTTGAAAACGGCGAACGTAAAATAGGCGACCCTGCGAAACGACAAGCGATTACTAATCCTACGAAAACCATATTCTCCATCAAAAGGTTTATGGGCGAAACATTCGACAGGGTAACTAATGAAATCACGCGCGTTCCTTATAAGGTAACACGCGGCGACAACAACACGCCGAGAATCGACATTGACAGCAGGCTTTATTCTCCTCAGGAAATTTCTGCCATGACTCTTCAAAAAATGAAGAAAACAGCCGAAGATTATTTGGGACAGGAAGTCAATGAGGCGGTTATCACGGTTCCGGCTTACTTTAGCGATTCTCAACGCCAGGCAACCAAAGAAGCCGGCGAAATTGCAGGATTGAAAGTAGCCCGTATCATCAACGAACCGACAGCGGCAGCTTTGGCATACGGTTTGGATAAATCAAGCAAAGACATGAAAATCGCCGTGTTTGACCTCGGTGGCGGCACATTCGATATTTCTATCCTTGAATTAGGCGACGGCGTTTTTGAAGTAAAATCTACCAACGGCGATACGCATTTGGGCGGTGACGATTTCGACCATGTAATTATCGACTGGCTGGCAGAGGAGTTTCTGAAAGATGAAGGCCTCGACTTGCGCAAAGATGCAATGGCATTGCAACGGCTGAAAGAAGCCGCCGAAAAGGCGAAAATAGAACTGTCGAGTTCTACTTCTACCGAAATCAACTTGCCGTATATCATGCCGGTAAACGGTATGCCGAAACATTTGGTAAAATCACTGACCCGCGCTAAATTCGAACAGTTGGCAGACCGATTGATTCAGGCTACGGTGGCGCCTTGCGAAAAAGCGTTGAAAGATGCCGGTTTGAAGGCTTCCGAGATAGACGAAGTCATTTTGGTCGGCGGTTCGACCCGCATTCCAGCTATTCAGGCGCTCGTGGAAAAAATATTCGGCAAAGCGCCGTCCAAAGGCGTTAATCCCGATGAAGTGGTCGCCGTTGGAGCATCCATTCAAGGCGCGGTCTTGACGGGCGACGTAAAAGACGTTTTGTTGCTCGACGTTACGCCGCTTTCTTTGGGAATCGAAACGATGGGTAGCGTGATGACCAAATTGATCGAATCCAACACAACAATTCCGACCAAGAAATCGGAAACTTTCACAACGGCTGTTGATAATCAACCATCGGTGGAAATCCATGTGCTGCAGGGCGAACGTCCTTTGGCAAGGGACAACAAGACTATCGGACGCTTTCACTTAGACGGTATCATGCCTGCCCCGCGCGGCGTGCCTCAGATTGAAGTATCGTTTGACATCGACGCCAACGGTATTTTGAATGTATCGGCAAAAGACAAGGCAACGGGTAAAGAACAGAGCATCCGTATTGAAGCGTCCAGCGGCTTGAGCGACGCCGAAATCAAACGGATGAAAGACGAAGCTGCCGCCAATGCCGAAGCCGACAAAAAAGAAAAAGAACGCATCGACAAATTGAATCAGGCCGACAGCGTGATTTTCCAAACGGAAAAACAACTGAAAGAAATCGGCGACAAGATTCCTGCCGACAAACGCGGTACGATTGAAACCGCTCTTAACCGGTTGAAAGAAACGCACAAAGCACAGGACATTGCTGGCGTTGACGCTGCAATGGCAGAAGTCAATTCGGCTTTCCAGGCGGCAAGCCAGGATATGTACAATGCACAGGCGCAAGCCAATGCGGGAAGTGCGCCCGGTAATCCGAATCCCGATCAGGGAAACTCCGGCGGCGGAGTGACGGATGTGGATTTTGAGGAAGTGAA
>JAIRKG010000004.1 GCA_031260235.1 Dysgonamonadaceae bacterium
ACCTACGATGAAGATTTATCGGACGATAAATTAACGTTGTTGGGAAGCCTACGACATATTTTCTTTTTGCCCGATAGTAGCAGGCGGCTGAAATATGCGAGTGAGCATATTGGGTTAAAAAATTATGTAAAACCTATATCGTCACTAATTGATAATATTCAGGCGCAGATGTAAAATCGCCCGCCTTTTGCCTTCCATTGCAAACCTCCACCACATTTTGTCATCCCTGGTTTTGCTACGCAAACGATTATCCGGGCTGGCAAAACGTCATATACAGCCGGAACGTTGGCACAAGCGGCGATTTGGGAACGCGGCAAAAGTGGCAGGTTATAGAAAGTTGCCGATAATAAAAAAAAAACTACCTTTGCATATTCTAAAACAATTCGGTCGCATGCGATACCTCTTTTTCATTTCATTATTCTTTGTTTCGGTTGTTCTTCATGCACAGACGCTTGAAGAAGCCGATGCGCTGTATGCTGCTAAAAAGTATGTAGCGGCAGCGGAGATGTATGAGCAATTATACCGGTTTGACCGAGCGGCCGAATCCTGTAAAATGCAAATTTCTTTGCTTGAAAAAAGCATAAAAAATAAAAAAAAGGTACAAGCCGTAATCTCGGATTCTATAAAATATTTATCGAAAAAGACGACCGGTTTGGAAAAACTGGAAAACATGGTTCGCCGGTGCGAAGATATTCAGATTATTGACAGTATTATTGTTGATAAAAATGATTTTTTGAATGTCTATCATATAAGCGAAGACGCCGGAACACTTGCAAAAACCCAAAATTCGGTCATCTATGAAAACCAGTTGAAAAACCGTCGTTTCTACGCTAAGCAAAGCGACAAAAACCGTTTCCGGTTATATACGCAAGTGAAAATACAGGGCGGGTGGTCGGAAGAAAAACCGTTGAATATGTCGGTCGATTCGCTGGAAGATGACAATTATCCTTTCGTAATGGCAGACGGATTAACGATTTACTACGCATCTACAGGCAATGAATCCATCGGCGGCTACGACCTGTTTGTCAGCCGTTACAACATAGATAATGATGCGTATTTGGCTCCGGAGCAACTCGGAATGCCTTTCAATTCAACTTATAACGATTATATGATGGTAATCGACGAACTTAACAATATCGGCTATTTTGCGACCGACCGTTTCCTGCCGGAAGATCAGGTAATCATATACACATTTATTCCGAATGAATATCCTTTATTCATTGAAGATGACGATTTTGCGGTTTTGTCAAGCCGTGCGGGAATTAATTCCATTCGGGATACATGGCGGAAAGGAATAAACTATCAGGCGTTGTTGCAAAAAATAAAAAAGGATATTGAAAAAAAACGTCAACCGACAATCAAAAAGGATTTTACCTTTGTGATAAACGATAAAATCGTTTATTATACGTTGGCGGATTTTGACGACGACGGCGCGAAACAGACTTTTTTGCGTTCACAAGACCTGCAAAAGCAAATTTCAACTTTGGAAAATCAACTGGAAATGCAAAGGCGAAACTATACCGAAGGCGACGCAAACCGGAAGCAAATCCTGAAACTGTCGATTCTTGAAAAAGAATCTCAATTAGAGAATTTATATGACATGTTCGGGAAAACAGAGATTGAGGCAAGAAACAGGGAGATTAGTAAATTAAGAATTAAGAATTAAGAAACCTATGGATATTATAATTGTTATCGTATTGTGTTTCATTGGAATTATCTTAATACTGGCTGAGATATTCCTGATTCCGGGACTGACGTTTACGGCTTTGGCAGGCGGTGCGTTTTCCATTATCGGTATTTATTATGCGTTCCGGAATTTTGGCGTATTAGGCGGAAGCATTACGCTTGTTTCGACGCTGGCAATTATTGGATCTGCTTTTGTTTATTTAGTGAAGACCAAGGCATTGGATATGATTTCCCTGAAGACCGGCATTGATTCGACGGTAGCCTCCAACGATGCGGCGAACATTGCCGTTGGTGACGTGGGAATCTGTATTTCGCGCCTGAATCCGGCAGGCAAAGTTCGCGTAAACAACATCACGATGGAAGCAAAAACGTTGAGCGAATTTGTTGATGAAAACACGGAAATAGTCGTTTTGAAAGTATCACCGACACAATTAACAGTAAAAACAAAATAAAAATTAAAAATTATGATTGAAACAGCAGCTTTTCTTTGGATTATTTTGCTTATAGCGGCAGGCGTCCTGCTGTCTATATTCGTTTATTATGTGCCTTTCGTATTATGGATCAACGCAAAAGCTTCGGGAGTAAGCATCTCTTTGTTGCAACTCTTTCTGATGCGGTTGCGGAAAGTCCCGCCCCATGTGATTGTCAATGCAATGATTGAAGCGCACAAAGCAGGGTTGAAAAACATTACCCGCGACCAGTTGGAAGCGCATTACCTGGCAGGCGGCCATGTTGAAAGGGTAGTACACGCATTGGTTTCAGCCGAAAAAGCGAACATCGATTTGACCTTCCAGATGGCAACGGCTATCGACTTGGCGGGACGCGATGTGTTTCAGGCTGTTCAAATGTCTGTAAACCCAAAGGTGATTGATACTCCGGCTATCGCGGCAGTAGCGAAAAACGGTATTCAGTTGCTGGTTAAAGCGCGTATCACCGTTCGCGCCAATATCAAACAACTGGTTGGCGGCGCGGGTGAAGAAACGGTTATCGCGCGGGTTGGCGAAGGGATTATCTCTTCGATAGGTACGGCGGAAACGCACAAGGAAGTTTTGGAAAACCCCGACAGTATTTCCAAAGTAGTTTTGAAAAAAGGGCTGGATGCCGGCACAGCTTTTGAAATCCTCTCTATTGATATTGCAGATATTGATATAGGGAAAAACATCGGCGCCGAATTACAGATGGATCAGGCGCAAGCCGATAAAAACATTGCTCAGGCAAAAGCGGAAGAACGCCGCGCAATGGCTGTCGCCCTTGAACAGGAAATGAAAGCCAAAGCGCAGGAAGCCCGCGCCAAAGTGATTGAAGCGGAAGCCGAAGTGCCGAAAGCAATGGCAGAAGCTTTCCGTTCCGGCAATCTGGGTATTATGGACTATTACAAAATGAAAAATGTGCAAGCTGATACCGATATGCGGGAAAGCATTGCGAAACCGAAAATATCAGAAAAATCAATTAAGAATTAAGAGGATGGCGCCCTTAATTGATATGAAGATTGGAGTATTGGCTTTGCAGGGTGGATTTGCGGAACACATCTGCCGCCTGCAAACGCTTGGGGCAGACGCTTTCGAGATTCGGAAACAGTCGGATTTGGCGCAGCCGATGGACGGACTGATTATCCCGGGCGGCGAAAGTACCGTCATCGGGAAGTTACTAAAAGATCTGGCTATCTACGACGATTTGAAAAAGAAGATTGATAGCGGCTTACCGGTATTCGGCACTTGCGCCGGCATGATTTTGCTGGCACGGGAAATCGCCGGAACGAAAACTGCCTGTTTCGGTTCAATCGACATTGCCGTGAAACGGAACGCCTATGGCAGGCAATTAGGCAGTTTTTTTACGGAAGCGGAAATGAAAGGTGTCGGCATCGTCCCGATGACTTTCATTCGTGCGCCTTACATCGAAACGATGGGCGCGGGGGTGGAGGTGTTGTCCGTTGTAGAGGGGCACATCGTTGCCGCCCGTGAAAAAAATGTGCTGGTTACCTCCTTTCATCCGGAATTGACTTCCGACAATCGGGTGCACCGGTATTTTTTGGAGAGGATTATCAAATCCTGAAAAAATTCCGTTACGTCATTGCGAACTGCGTAGCAGTGAAGCAATCCGGAAAAAGAATATAAACTAATTATAAACATTCACTTAATTAAAAAGTAAAAATCTATGGCAACAATTAATTTCGGCGGCATAAACGAACAAGTCGTTACCCGCGAAGAATTTCCACTGGAAAAAGCAAGAGAGTTTTTAAAAGACGAAACAATCGCCGTGATTGGATACGGTGTGCAGGGTCCCGGTCAGTCTTTAAATTTGCGCGACAACGGTTTCAATGTAATCGTTGGTCAGCGCAAAGGCGGCAAAACCTGGGACAAAGCCGTTGCCGACGGATGGGTTCCCGGCAAAACGCTTTTTGAAATCGAAGAGGCTGCAAAACGGGGAACAATTATCCAGTATCTGCTTTCCGACGCGGCGCAAATCGAAGTATGGCCCCGCATCAAACCTCACCTCACAGCAGGCAAGGCATTGTATTTCTCTCACGGTTTCGGGATTACCTACAAAGAACGGACAGGCATCATTCCCCCTGCCGACATTGATGTGATTCTGGTCGCCCCGAAAGGCTCCGGAACTTCCCTGCGCCGGATGTTCCTGCAAGGCAGAGGACTAAATTCAAGTTATGCCGTTTTTCAGGACGCTACCGGAAAGGCAAAGGAAAGAACGATTGCTTTGGGCATTGGCGTCGGGTCGGGATACCTGTTTGAAACCGACTTCAAACGCGAAGTTTATTCCGACCTGACCGGCGAACGCGGCACCCTGATGGGCGCTATACAGGGTATCTTGCTCGCGCAGTATGAAACGTTGCGCGAAAACGGACATTCGCCTTCGGAAGCCTTCAATGAAACGGTGGAAGAATTGACGCAATCGCTGGGTCCTCTGTTCGCTGAAAACGGCATGGACTGGATGTATGCCAACTGTTCGACAACCGCGCAGCGCGGCGCTCTGGACTGGATGAAGCCCTTCCGCGATGCGACCAAACCGGTTTTTGAAAAACTGTACAGAGAAGTCGCAAATGGAAACGAGGCGCAACGGTCTATCGACGCCAATTCCAAACCTGACTATCGCGAAGGCTTGGAACGCGAACTGAAAGCGTTGCGCGAAAGCGAAATGTGGCAAACGGGCGCTGTTGTCCGCAAATTGAGGCCGGAAAACAATTAATTTTGTACTCAGTTCCCTGTATATTCCAAGACACTGATTGTTCTTGCCAACGAGTTTGCATAGAAGCCGGTATAAGATGCTCTCAAATCGTCGGTCGTACTTCCTTTAGAGGTACCTGTTCTCCCGAGCCGAAGCGACCCCGATTAATCATTGGTATTTTTTGGAGAAGATTATCAATTACAGGCAGAATATTAAAATGCAAACAATAATAAGTGAAAAGTAAAATCTATGGCAACAATTAATTTTGGCGGAGTTGAAGAACAAATTATTACCCGCGACGAATTTCCAATGCTTGAAGCACAAAAAGTTTTACAAGATGAAGTAATCGCTATAATTGGTTACGGCATACAAGGTCCGGGACAAGCCAGGAATCTGCGCGACAATCTGTTCAATGTAATCATCGGACAGCGTAAAAATAGCCCGACTTGGGGTAAAGCAATCGGCCACGCTTGGTTTCCCGGTCGGAGGCTTTATGAAATCGAAGAAGCCGTCCGGCGCGCGACATTTATCGTGTATCTGCTTTCCGATGCGGCGCAAGTCGAAGTATGGCCCCGCATCAAACCTTACCTGACGTCATGCAAGACGCTTTGTTTCTCTCACGGCTTGGGGCTTGCTTACAGGGACAGGACAGGCATCATTCCCCCTGACGACATTGATGTGATTATGGTTGCACCGCAAGGCCCCGGAATTTCCCTGCGCCGGATGTTCATGCAAGGTAAAGGAATAAATTCGAGTTTCGCCGTTTATCAGGACTTCACCCACAAAGCGAAGCAAAAGGCGATTGCCTATGGCATCGGCATCGGTTCGTCCAATCTGTTTGAAACCACTTTCAAACGCGAAGCGTTTTCCAATTTGACCGGCGAACGCGGCACGCTAATGGGCGCTATACAGGGCATCTTGCTCGCACAGTATGAAACGTTGCGCGAATACGGGCATCCGCCTTCGGAAGCTTTCAACGAAACGGTGGAAGAGCTGACGCAATCTCTGATGCCGTTATTTGCCGAAAAAGGAATGGACTGGATGTTCGCTAACTGTTCGACAACCGCACAGCGCGGTGCTTTGGACTGGATGAAGCACTTCCACGACCTGAACAAACCGCTTTTTGATAAACTGTACAGGAAAGTTGTCCTCGGCGAAGAAGCGGAGCGAGCAATCGAAGCTAATTCCAAACCCGACTATCGCGATGCTTTGGATCTCGAACTGAAAGCATTGCGCGAAAGCGAAATGTGGCAAACAGGTGCTATGATCCGCAAGTTGCGTCCGGAAAACAGTTGATTTTGTACTCAGTTTCCTAATCATTATTAATTATTTAAATAGTTATGACAAAAAAAGTTTTATTAAAACCGGCAATTTTCGCCGTATTCGGTTTAACGGTATTATTGTGTATAAGTTTCGCTGGTTGTAAAACCGACGACGAAATCATTGGGTACGCCAGCCGCCTGCGCACGGCGCGAGAAACTCTCCAAGACAGCATCGTTTTATCCGCCCACGCCACGATGAATGGAACCAACCTGACTAAACTCGAACGTGGATGTCCGGTTAAGTTCTATTTCTCGTGGATAAACGGCGATACGGTGAACCTGCAAATCCGTGATTTCCACGTGGGGAAAATGCCGCTCAGCCTCTCGTTTTCAATCAACCTGAAGTTTATGGATTTGAACGACTGGGACAAAGACGAATACACCGGCTCCGGCTGGATAAAATTTGTGGGCGACGGCGGAGTAAGCACGATGAGTGGCACCGAAAGAGACGGAAACGGAATCGTAACCGGCTATTTCAATGCCAACACAAAGGAAATAGAGTTTGTAACCGATTTCAATGTTGCGTCCGTTACGCTTGACGTCTATCAGCAGTCGATAGATTTTGGTCGCATGGCTAACTACAACGATGAACTCGCCGAATATGAAAGCGCCCTTGCCGCATTAGGACAATAGTTACAAGTCGGCTTCGTGGCTATTTACTATTCACTTGTAACTATTTACTCAATGTCAAAAAGGACAAAACTACTTGCCTGTTTATGCGCAACGCTCGCCGCGCCGCTGGCAGCAATAGAAAAAGACACTGTAAATCTCTCCGAAGTGATTGTAATTGCTCCGCGAACGCCGCGCCCCGTCAAACTTTCGCCTATTCTGACGCGGGTACTCGGTGGCAAAGCGATGCTTGACGCGGGACATGCCGACCTGCAACAAGTCCTGGAGCAGGAAACACCCGGGCTGAATATCCGCAAAACCGGCTTCGGCAACGAAATCAACGTGCAGGGACTCGACGCCCGGCACGTTCTTTTTTTGATTGACGGCGAGCGTATGACCGGCGATATGGCGGGCAACCTCGACTACGAACGTTTTAACCTTCATGCCATCGACCGAATTGAAATTGTGAAAGGTGCAGGCAGCGCGCTTTACGGTTCGCGGGCTTCCGGCGCCGTTATCAACCTGATTACGAAGAAACCCTCGCAGCCGCTCGCGGTGGACGCAGGCCTGCGATACGCGCAAATGAACGAGCGCAACTATCCAGACCCGCACAAAAAAGATTTCCTGTATATGTATGAGAAAAACGCCGACCGCCCCAACCGGCAAAGTTGGGCGTCAGTCGGGGTGAAAACCGGGGCATTTGCTTCGCAAACCGACGTGTGGTATGCCGAAAGCGACGCTTTTAACCTTTACCAAAAGGCGGGTGACAAAAAAGTATATACCCGCGAGGCCAATCCCTTTCTGGACAGCGACGTTGAAATTGTTAGCGAACTGGCGCGCCCGCCAATGGGCGTTGATGGCGGAGAACATATTTCCGCTTCGCAAAAACTGTTTTTCGAGCCTTCGGCAAACCTGAAAATGCAACTCTACGCTACCTCTTTCTTCAAGAATACTTACGATATGGTGCAAGACTTGGTTTTTACGCAGTCGCGGGATTTTACCGGCGGCGCAAAAGTTACTTACGACCTGAAAACCCGCCTCAGCCTGACCGCCGCCGTCCATGCCGACCGTTACAATCGCTACAAACGGCACGAGCGGCGAGACGAGCGAAAAACCGTATATAAAAGCCGCATCCTGCAACACCGCTTTGCTCTGACCGGTCGCTATTTCAGCGGACACGACCTGACACTTGGCATGGAATACTTTACAGACGAATTGACCAGCGACCGTTTCGTGAACCGCAAAATGACTTCGCGGGCGCTCAAGGAAACCGAATATTTTTTTCAGGACGAATGGACGGCGGGCGAAAAATGGGCGCTGACGGCGGGCATCCACAGCCTTTTTTCAAAGCCGTTCGGATGGATGTGGGCGCCCAAGTTGGCGGTGAAATACTCGCCTGCCGAGCAATGGAGTTTCCGCGCGGTCTTCTCGTCCGGATACCGCTTGCCGTCTATAAAAGAACTGTTTTTTAATTGGAGTCATTTAGCCATGTTCGTGATTAAGGGCAACGAATTTCTGCGTCCGGAAACGAACCGCTATGTTTCGCTCGGCGCGGAATATTCGGACAGCAGGCTGTTTGTCAACGCCAACTTTTACGGCAACTTCTTTCGCGACAAGATAGAAGGCGTGTGGCGGATATACGATATGCAGTACAACTTTGAATATACCAATCTCGGATGGCAAAACCTGCGGGGCGTCGAAGCGGTGGCGCGGTGGCAGGCTTCGGATTACTTCACATTGAATGTTTCGTATGCTTATGTTGATGTCGGCGAACCGGGCGGCGTGCGCATCAACACCGCTTCGCCTCACGCGGCGACGGGCGGCGCGGAATACCGCTATTGCCGGAAAAACGGTACGTTCGCCGCCGGTTTCTCCGCTTCATACATGGGGCGCAAACGTTTCGACGTGCAAGACCGCGTCTATGTGGAAAAGGAAGGACGAAGCCGCGACGCCTGGTTCCGGTGCGACCTGCCTGCCTACACGCTCTGCAACCTCACCCTGTCGCAAACCTTTTACAAACTGAAAATAACGGCGGGGATAAACAACCTGTTCAATTATAAACCGGCAACGCTGGGATCGGGGCTGACGGCGTTTAGCGTTCCGGCTACTGCGGGGGCGCGGGGGTATATCCAATTTACAGTTAAGAACTAAGAGCAATGAAACACTCGTCAATTATCTATTACTTGCTTGCATTGCTGGGGGCAGTTTCCTGTGTGGAATACGACGCGGAACCTTTCACTGGAAAAATCATGCCCCGCGCTACGGGTTACAGTTCCGGTGTAACCGACGACTGGATTTATTTCAACCTGCACACGGGGGAGGTTTTTAATAAATACATGCCCAATGAAGATATTCGGGAAGGAGAACAATTCAACCGCACGGATTGGGATTTGGCTTTCTGCGGCTATCACATGCGCACCAACAGCGGCACGAGCGGTTGCGGGCAGGGCGGCGCAATCGACCTGGGTTACGGCGATTACGACCGGTGGAAAACCGTCGCACAACTCCCAACGAATGCCGAATGGATAACGGATACCGATACGGATGTGTACATTACTTATTCGCAAAGCGACTGGTATCGCCATCTGCTGGAAAACCACATGAATGTCGAAGATAACCCCTGGTTTGACCCCAACAGCGGACCGGCGCGCAAACTCACCAGCGCCAACCGCAAATTGGAAGAATCAATGTCGCTCGCCGGTCCCCCGATGTCCTACACGCCGTCGTATCACACCTACGTCGTGCGTACTGCCGATGGACTGCGATATTTTAAGCTGCAGGTTGTCAACTGGTACAACGTTCATTCCGAAATTGACGCGACCGGCGGTGAGTTGAGTTATTATTGCGATGAGTTGAATGGTATTTAGAATATCAGTCTAACGATATTCAGACTGCAAAAAAAGAACAATTAGCCTTACTGCAATGCCGTTTTTCTTTTTTTGATTGCTTCGCCCGAAGCAATCCGGAAAAAAACTTTCATTTATCCTAAATCCACTCTTTTGGAGTGGAAATACACTCTTTTAGAATATAATTATACTCTCCGAACATATAATTATAGTCTTTTTACATATAATTATACTCTCTGAACATATAATTATAGTCTTTTTACATATAATTATACTCTTTTAGAATAGTCGGCGATACTTTTCAGTATCAAAATAATACAAAAAGAGTGCAATTTGATTATTTGCAGCGTTTCTCCGGATTGTTTCGCCGCGTAGCGGCATACAATAAGATGTATGGGATTGCAAAAACCGTATAGGAGGGTATTTCGTTGCGGGCGCAACGAAAGTGTTTTTCAGTTGATGTTGTAATTCATTTTGCGTGATATGTCTGCCTTACCCCTTTTGCTCCCCGCAAAGATACCGGCAAACAGCCGACTGCCCAGATGATGTTTTCGAGCATACGACCCAAAAGTCTCTGTCCTGTAATCAAAACCGTCTTTCCAGTGCGTGCATGACCCAAACGCAAAACAGCCGGATACGGCTGTTTTTTACAAGGCTTGCGATACATAATATCTTATATATATTTTGCATCCGCAACTACAAGGTTTTCGTTAAATATTTCGTTCGATGGCAACCTCTGTTCGTCAGTTAATCTTCACAAGATGTTGTTTCAAATGATCCGGAACATCGGCAAGGTCGATAATCTTCAATTCCCTGTCCGAAGATGTTTCCGTCTTAACTAATGTTTCATTCAGATATTCCGTATCAATTTTCCACATGGCGCCTGTTGCGGGGTCGATTATTAACATTCCGATCAATCCGCCGATCAGAATATTCCCAAAATACCAGCCATCAATATCGGCGTCAATGAATACGGTTTTATCGGCATACCCCGCTTTGGAAAACTTTACCAGGTATTCCGCTCTCGAGAAAAATCCCGCGCTTGCTTTCATCTTCACGCTTGTTGGCGTAATCCCTGTATAAACTTCCCTGCCGTGTTTATCAACAATACTGATATTTGCACCCTGAGGGTTGCTGTTAATGTGTACCGGATAGGTCGACCGCGTAACGATTGTTGCGCAGCTTGAAAATAAAACCGGTGCGCAGATAACTGCGACTAACATAATCGTCAAATTTTTTTTGTTCATGATATTATCTTTATATTATCTTTTTAGTTGACAAATAAAAAAAGTAGACGAGTTAACTCGTCTACCTGTTAATTAATTAATCTCTATTTCCGCTCCGGTCTGTGTGGTCTACGAGACCTGTCGTCGCGGTTCGGACGCTCATACTCATACGGACGGTCTTCATGTTCCGGACGTGGCAAGAGAGCCTTGCGGGACAGTTTAACCTTGCCGGTTTTCGGGTCAATATCCACCAGTTTTACCTGCACGGTATCACCTTCCTTCAAGCCCGCTTCTTCAACGGTTTCCAAACGTTTCCATTCGATTTCGGAAATATGAAGCAAACCGTCTCTCCCCGGAAGAAACTCGACGAATGCGCCGAAAGGCATTATCGAGCGAATTTTTCCTTCATATATTTTATTGATTTCGGGAACGGCGATAATACCACGGATTTTTTCCATAGCGGCATTGATTGCCGACTTGTTCGGAGCGGCAACTTCTATGCGCCCTGCGCCGTCAATTTCTTCAATCGTGATTGTTGTTCCTGTTTCTTCCTGCAATCCTTGAATTACCTTTCCACCGGGTCCAATCACTGCGCCGATAAATTCTTTGGCAATCATCAGCATTTCAATTCTCGGCACATGCGGTTTGAAATCAGGACGCGGTTCGGGAATCGTTTCCAGCAGTTTGCCCAGTATGTGTTCCCTGCCCTGTTTGGCTTGCGCCAAAGCGTTTTCCAGAATTTCGTAGGAAAGGCCGTCTACCTTAATATCCATTTGCGTAGCAGTAATTCCGTCGCGGGTGCCGGTAACTTTGAAATCCATATCGCCCAGGTGATCTTCATCGCCCAAAATATCCGAAAGCACGGCGTATTTTGTTCCTTTATTTTCGGAAATCAAACCCATAGCAATTCCTGAAACAGGTTTTTTAATTTGTACGCCGGCGTCCATCAGAGCAAGTGTACCCGAACAAACGGTCGCCATAGAAGAAGAACCATTTGATTCGAGGATGTCGGATACGATGCGAACCGTATAAGGAAAGTTTTGAGGAAACATAGGTTTCAATGCGCGGTGCGCCAGATTTCCATGCCCGACTTCGCGACGTCCGACGCCCCGTTGCGGCCGTGCTTCGCCGGTAGCGAAAGGCGGGAAATTGTAATGCAGCAGGAAACGTTCCTTCTCGGTATCCAACACGTCGTCCACAATTTTTTCGTCCAGTTTGGTACCCAAAGTAACGGTTGCCAGCGCTTGCGTTTCGCCGCGTGTGAAAACAGCCGATCCGTGAGGTCCCGGAATGTAATTTACTTCCGACCAGATAGGACGGATTTCCGAAGTTTTGCGTCCGTCCAGACGAATACCTTCGTCCAAAATACAGCGACGCATGGCTTCTTTTTCCACTTCGTGGTAATATTTGCCTATCAATGCCTTTTTTTCGTCAGTCAATTCTTCTTCGGTGAACTGCGTTTTGTATTCCTCAACAATGGCTTTGAAAGCCTCGCTGCGTTCATGTTTGCCCTGTCCCGAACGGGCTACGGCATATACTTTGTCATACAGTTTGGTTTTAATATCTTCGCGCAGAGCCTCGTCGTTTTCTTCGTGGCAATATTCGCGTTTCACGGCAGTCCCAACTTCTTCCGCCAGTTCGATTTGCGCCCGGCACATAACCTTAATGATTTCGTGGGCAAATTTGATGGCTTCGAGCATTTCGGCTTCCGAAACTTCTTTCATTTCGCCTTCCACCATCATGATATTGTCAATGGTTGCGCCGACCATAATGTCAATATCTGCCATTTCCAGTTCATCGAAAGTCGGATTGATTTTGAATTGTCCGTTGATTCGGGCAACACGCACTTCGGCAATCGGCCCGTTGAAAGGAATAGTCGAAACGGACAGGGCAGCCGAAGCGGCCAATCCGGCCAGCGCATCGGGAATATCTTTCCCGTCTGTCGAAAACAGAATAATGTTCACAAAAACTTCTGCATGATAATCGTCTGGAAATAGGGGACGTAAAGCGCGGTCAACCAATCGGCAAGTCAAAATTTCGTAGTCTGAGGCTCTGCCTTCTCTTCTTGTGAATCCTCCAGGGAAGCGTCCGAAAGCCGAATACTTTTCTTTGTACTCAACTTGCAACGGCATAAAATCCGTACCGGGAACAGCATCTTTGGCGGCGCATACTGTCGCCAAAATCATAGTGTCGTTCATTCTTAACTCGACCGCACCGTCGGCTTGTTTCGCCAGTTTGCCGGTCTCAATGGTGATGATTCTTCCATCACCCAAATCAAATTTTTTAACAATCGGATTAATCATAAAATAATCTTTTTTAGTCTGTTTTTCTTTATAAAATTGCACAAAGATAATTAAAAATAACGAAAAACATCGTATATTTGTACCTAAATTTCAAAAAATAAACCAATCGAATGAAGACGAAAATGACTTCTCACGATACGCTATACACGGCACACGATTCACGGTACACGACGTTTGTTGTATATCGCTTATCGTTTGCCGTTTACCTTATAATCCTGTTTGGGTCATGTACAAAGGGCAATGAGTTTACGATTGAAGGCTACATCAAGAATAGTTCCGAAAAAACGCTCTACTTGGAAAATGTTACTACGTCGTCGATTGTGGTTTTGGATTCCGTGAAATTAGGCAATAGCGGTTCTTTCCGTTTCAAAAGGCAACGGCCACAAGAGCCGGATTTCTACCGTTTGCGTTTGAAGCGGCAATTCATTAATTTGTCTATCGACAGTACGGAAACGATCACCGTGCTGGCGGATACGCTGAATTTTGCCCGCGATTATACGGTGGAGGGTTCTTACGAATGTGTGAAAATCAAAGAATTGACTTTTTTGCAATTAGCCGCCAACGAAACTTATCGTCAGTTGCAAAAACGATACGAGTCCAAAGCGATTTCCTTGGATGAATACACTGCCGAAGTAAAAGAAGTTATTGATACGTATAAAAGGAGAGCCATAAATTATATCATAGCAAATCCGGCTTCGGCGACGGCTTATTTCGCGCTGTTCCAGCAAATAGACGGATTGCTGATATTCGATCCTTACGACAGGCAGGATTCCAAAATGTATGGCGCTGTTGCCAACAGCTGGAATGTGTATTATCCCAATGCGCTTCGCACGAAACATCTGGTTGGTTTATTCACCAATTCGCTGATTGTATTGCGGGGGAGGAAAGACAGGGTAACACTGCAGCAATTAGACAGTAAGCAGTTTTTCGACATTTCTTTGCCGTCGATTCAAGACAGCGAGATCCGCTTTTCGGAAACGTGCGCCGGAAAGATAACGCTTTTGGATTTCACGGCTTATGAATCACAATATTCGCCTCGGCACAATATGGGTTTGCTGAAAATTTACCGGAAATACGATCAGCAAGGTTTTACGATTTATCAAGTGTCGCTGGACAGAGACAAACATTTCTGGAAAAATGCCGCCGTCAATCTACCCTGGATTTGCGTTAATGATCCGCAATCTGTTTATTCCGAAATTGCCAGAAAATATAATGTGAGCAACCTTCCGACCGGTTTTTTGTTCGGCAGGGACGGGGAGATTATTGCGCGGATAAGCGATTATGGCGATTTGGAGAAGTTGGTTGCGACTGAAATACACAATATAATTAACAAATAATAATTTATAAAAAACAAACAAAATGAGAAAAAAAATTGTAGCAGGGAACTGGAAAATGAACAACAACCTGCAAGAAGGAGTTAAGTTGGCAAAAGATTTGCAAAGAGTTTTGAAAGATAAAACGATTCAATGCAATGTGGTTATATGCACGCCTTTCATTCACTTAGCGTCTGTTGCAAAGGAAATCAGCGTCATTGGATTGGGCGCACAGAACTGCGCCGATAAAGTTTCGGGCGCTTATACGGGGGAAGTTTCGGCGGCAATGATTGCTTCAACGGGTGCACAATATGTGATCATCGGTCACTCCGAACGCAGGGCTTATTACGGTGAACCCAATGCGGTTTTGAAGGAAAAAGTTTTGTTGGCTTTGGCGAATCATTTGACGCCGATTTTCTGCATCGGCGAAGTTTTATCGGAAAGAGAAGCCGGAATACAGGAGCAGGTGGTTGAAACCCAGATTAGAGAGTCTTTATTCGATCTTTCGCCCGCCGATTTCGGGAAAATTGTTTTGGCGTATGAACCTGTCTGG
Source organism: Dysgonamonadaceae bacterium (assembly GCA_031260235.1). Classification (GTDB taxonomy): domain Bacteria; phylum Bacteroidota; class Bacteroidia; order Bacteroidales; family Azobacteroidaceae; genus Azobacteroides. Next base: position 15,039 of record JAIRKG010000004.1, read on the forward strand.
GCGATTGGCACCGGCAAAACAGCTACTTCGGCACAGGCTCAGGAAATGCATGCTTTTATCCGTAAAACCATAACCGGCAAATATGGAAAAGAGATTGCAGACAATACGTCTATCCTCTATGGCGGGAGCGCCAATGCCGGCAATGCCAAAGAATTATTCTCCAACCCGGACGTTGATGGTGGCTTGATTGGGGGGGCTTCGCTTGGAGTGGAAAAGTTTTTGCCGATTATTGAGGCTTTTTAATTGAAACCTTTGAGATTGATTCTATAAGATAAAAACGGCTAACAAATTTTTATGAAAAGCACTTTTTTTGTATTAATTGCAGTTTCCTGTTATTTTGGGGCAGCAAATTCAAAAGCGAACGCCCAAAACATTATCAGCGAGTTGGAAACTTCAAAAGAAGGAGAAGGAACGATTCACATTGTGTGCGACCCGAAAATAACCGAATTGTTGGGAACGCCGGCGGTTATCAGCAATCCCGACGAATCCATTCCGGCGCAGGGAAATGAAAATCCTGCCGCAAGAGCCATCGGTTACCGCATACAAATTTATATGGACAATTCTCAAAAGGCGAAAAATGAAGTCATCCGCATAGAAAGTTTATTTAATGAAACTTTTCCCGATGTGTGGACTTATGTTACATACAACGCGCCGAACTGGAAAGTTCTTGCCGGCGATTTCCGAACAAGGGAAGAAGCTGCCGCTTTTCAACAAACCATTCAACATTTCTTGCCGGAATTGGGAAAGGAAATGTATGTTGTTCCCAGTAAAATTAACCTATCCATACAAAGATAAAATCGTTTATGAACCGGACGACCGAAACAATTAAAAAGAAGGAAGAAATAGCTTTTCATTACAGTAAAATATTAGAATTATTGGGTGAAGACGTCTCGCGGGAGGGCTTGCTTAAAACGCCCGACCGCGTAGCTAAATCTTTGATGTTTCTGACTAAAGGTTATGAACAGAATCCGGCCGAGATTTTATCTTCGGCCATTTTTGCGGAAGATTATAAGCAGATGGTTATCGTGAAAGATATAGATTTCTTTTCGATGTGTGAGCATCATGTTTTGCCTTTCTTTGGAAAAGCGCACGTGGCTTATATTCCCAACAAAGCCGTTGTCGGACTGAGCAAAATCCCCCGTATTGTGGATGTTTTCGCCCACCGGTTGCAAATTCAGGAACGGATGACTACGCAAATTAAGGATTGCATTCAGCAAACCATACAGCCACTTGGAGTGATGGTGGTTATTGAAGCGCAACATCTTTGTATGCAGATGCGTGGCGTGGAAAAGCAAAATTCCATTACGACGACTTCCGATTTTACCGGCGCTTTCAACCGTGCAAAAACACGGGAAGAATTTATTTCACTTATCAGACGGTAGATTGGATGCAACTAAAAAACAAAAGAGAGTTGCGATTTCCTCTAACACTAAGCACAATCAATACGTTCCCAAAATAATCAACTTAGTCTTAAAGCCGTTCCCCGCAACCAAATAAATCCCTGTTCTCAAATCCGACACATCAATGCGGTCTTCGCCAACTATGCTGGATTTCATCTGCCGCCCGGTCGCATCATAAATCCGAAGACTTTCTCCCTGCGGCGCGGTGCAGTAAAAATAACCGTCCCTGACCGGATTTGGATAAAACAAAGACTTTTCGACGTCTACATCTATATAAGAATTTTCCTCGTACTTCAACGTAAAACTTCTCACATTGATGATGTTAAAATGATCGGGTATTTCCGCATTCCGGTCGATAGACAGTCGGTATAAACCCGATTGCGGAATATGGATTTTGATATTGGAAAAATCTTTGGTAATGTAGTTATCAAAATCTTCGGTAGCGGATTTGTAATTGTCTGTTTTGGAGTAGGCTGCGGTATGCACGCTGCCATTTATGCTGAAATACAATTCTCCCGTTTCTATGGCGGCATATTCGGCCTGCACGGTGTAAACGCCCGGTGTCAGGTAAAGATTATACCGTATTTTGTGGTCTTTCCGATACCATTCTTTAAATGCGTAAGGCTCAAAATCCTTTGTCATTCCGCTGGTAACTGCCTGATAGGGCGTAAGCCGTATTTGACCGTTCCGCATTTGCGGCAGATGCGTTTGTTGGGGCAAATGATTAAAACAAAGGTCAATCGTTACATAATACTTGTCCGGCGTGGTTTCCGGCAAATTCACGGTTACGGTATTATCGTTCCACGTGAAATTCGCATCCCGACCGTCGGCAAGGAAAGTTGCGCCAACAGGCGGTTCGTTGATTCCGTAGAGGTAAATTGTTCCCTCTTTCCAGTAGCCCGGCG
>JAIRKG010000059.1 GCA_031260235.1 Dysgonamonadaceae bacterium
ATGGAGAGGTGGAGGAAGTCGCGGTTGCAATTGAGCGCTACTTGAGAAGATATTAGTGGCGGCGAATCAATAATTTCAATGAGATGTTGGAATAAATATTTGTCTGTGTAAAAAAGCCGTAACCTTTACTAATGACGTGTACAGTATTACAGTTTCGATTTTGTCACATTTTTGTCACATTTTTGTCACATTTTTGTCACAACTTATCCTTATCTTTGTCGCGAAATAATAAAACAATTGCTGTAAATGAAACGGATTTTTGAAAAAATTATCGAATTTTTACTGACTGTAAGCGGGGCGACAACAAGCATCGTTATCCTCCTAATCGTGATTTTCCTTTTTAAGGAAGGCATCGGTTTCTTTCAACATTCGGAAGTTGAAAGCGGATATTCACTTTGTGTAAATAAGACAAACCCAATCGTTCGCTTGACGCCCGAACAAATTAAAGAAATCTTCGACGGCGAAGTTAGTAATTGGAGCGTCTTTGGCGGAAATGATGAAAAAATCATCCCCTTTCGTTTAAACGATATCTCCGATTATTATACGGACGAAGAATTGGGAGAAAACTATGAATTTCTGCCAGAAAAGTTGAGCGAACTGATTAAGAAAACGTCGGGCATTATTGCCTTTGCGCCGGATCAGTATTTGCCGGAACACACCTTGGAGTTCAAAATCTTGTCCGACAACAAACTGAATCCATCCGATTTCTTCGGAGGAAAGAATTGGATACCTACCGCTACGCCTGCTCCCCAATTCGGATTGCTTCCGTTATTGCTGGGAACGTTGTGGGTGGGTATTTGCGCGATTCTGATTGCTTTGCCGCTCGGATTGGGCGTCGCCATCTATCTTGGCGAACTTGCAAGCATGAAAATTCGCAATCTGTTGAAGCCGACCGTCGAGTTGCTTGCAGGGATTCCTTCGGTCGTGTATGGATTTTTCGGACTGGTTGTATTGGTGCCTATTATACGGAACATTTTTAATTTGTCTGTCGGCGAAACGGCTTTTGCAGGAAGCGTGGTGCTTGCAATCATGGCGCTGCCTACGATTATTACCGTGGCGGAAGACGCTATACGCAACGTGCCGCAGTCGATGCGTGAAGCAAGTTTGGGACTTGGTGCCAACCACTGGCAAACCATCTATCGCGTGATTGTTCCTTACTCTATCTCTGGAATCTCGGCTGCAGTTGTTCTCGGTATCGGGCGTGCCATCGGCGAAACGATGGCTGTGCTGATGGTTACCGGAAATGCCGCCGTTATTCCGACAACGCTCTTTGAACCGGTGCGGACAATTCCTGCCACCATTGCCGCCGAGTTAGGCGAAGCACCGCACGCCGGCGTGCATTACGGAGCGCTGTTTGTCTTGGGATGTGTCCTCTTTATAATCACCGTTATCATCAGTATCACTGCCGAAATAATCTCTAAAAAACAGCCCAAAGGCTTCTTATGATTAAAAACAGATTAGCGCTATAGTGTACAATAAAATTTACATATATGAAAAAAATACCTTTAAACGTAAAACAAAACATAGCTTTCGGCACATTCAGGTTGCTTAGCTTGCTGGTAGTCGCTATCCTGTTTTGGATACTTGGGTTTATTATCTACCAGGGAGCCGGAGTTATTAATTGGAAATTTTTGACGACATCGCCGTCCGACGGCATGACTTCCGGTGGTATATTTCCCGCAATTGTGGGTACGCTCTGTTTGATTGTCGGAAGTTCAATCGTCGCGTTCCCCGTCGGGATATTCTCGGCGGTTTACACTTCCGAATATGCGGGCAACGGAAACATTGTGAAGTTTATCCGCATTATGACAAACAACCTCGCAGGTATCCCGTCCATCGTTTTCGGGCTGTTTGGTATGTCGCTGTTTGTGAATACAATGGGTTTCGGCGATTCGATCATTGCAGGTTCGCTCACGCTGGGCTTGCTTACCTTGCCACTGGTGATTCGAACTACCGAAGAGGCGCTGAAAGCCATTCCCGATTCGTTCCGTAGCGGAAGTTTGGCGCTGGGAGCCAGTAAACTGCAAACAATCAGCCGAATTATTCTCCCGATGGCTTTCCCCAATATCATCACAGGGCTAATCCTTTCTATCGGACGGATTTCGGGCGAAACAGCGCCGATTCTTTTCACGGTCGCTGCTTATTTCTTGCCCCATTTGCCTCACTCCATCTACGATCAGGTTATGGCTCTGCCCTATCACCTGTATGTAATTTCCGTGAGTGGGACAGATTTGGAAGCAACGCGCCCGCTGGCTTATGGAACGGCTCTGGTGTTAATTCTTATTGTATTAATTATCAATATATCAGCTTCTTTTTTACGGAAAAAACTTCAAAAACGCCATGCTTGAAACAAAGAACATTAATTTTTACTACGGAAATTTTCATGCACTGAAAAATATCAGCATGAAAATTGAAAACAACACTGTTGTAGCGTTTATCGGACCTTCGGGTTGTGGAAAATCGACTTTCCTGCGTCTGTTCAACCGGATGAACGACCTGATTCCCGACACACGCCTGACGGGAGAATGTATTATCAACGAAGAAGATATTTATCAGAAATCGATTGATGTAACGAACTTGCGAAAAAAGGTAGGGATGGTTTTCCAAAAACCCAATCCTTTTCCGAAAACTATTTTTGAAAATGTAGCTTACAGCCTTCGGGTGGACGGAGTTAAAGACAGTCGTTTCATTACCCAGCGTGTGGAAGAGTCCTTGAAAGACGCTGCCTTGTGGGATGAAGTGAAAGACAAATTGAAGAAATCGGCTTTTGAACTTTCCGGCGGACAGCAACAACGCTTGTGTATTGCCCGTGCGCTGGCGATCTCGCCTTCCGTTATCCTGATGGACGAACCTGCTTCGGCGCTCGACCCTATCTCGACGTCTAAGATTGAAGAACTAATCCACATCTTGAAAAAGGACTACACTATTGTGATTGTTACGCACAACATGCAACAGGCTGCCCGCGTCAGCGACAAGACCGGCTTTTTCATGTTAGGAGAATTAGTCGAATATAGCGACACAAAGAAAATATTTATGAATCCCGAAAAGGAAGAAACACAAAATTATGTCACCGGACGGTTTGGATAATTTATCAATTAAGAATTAAGAGAAGTGGGACACCTTAATTCTTAATCATATCTTAATTTAATTATATATGAAGCATACTGAAAATGAATTACTAGCATTAAAAGAAGAAGTCGGCCAAATGTGGCGCTTGGTTCTTTCGCAATTGGAAAAAGCAAAACAGGCTTTTGAGGGTAATGACATCGAATTGGCGCGTGAAGTTGCCAGCCGCGAAAAGCGGGTCAATTCCTTTGAATTGAAAATCGACAGCGATTGCGAAAATTTCATCGCATTATACAATCCGGTAGCGATTGATTTGCGATTGGTACTTTCGCTGATTAAAATCAGCATCACTCTGGAGCGCATTGCCGATTTTGCCGACGGCATTGCAAAATATGTTATCGACGCAGCCGGAAATACCGAAGTCGAAGACTTGAAAGACGACTTGAAGATAGAACCGATGTTCGACGCGGTCATTGAAATGCTTTCAAACAGTTATATGGCTTTGGAATCGGAAAATACGCGGTTTGCCGGCAAAATCCTTGCAAGAGACGAGATTGTGGACGAAATCTACCGCAACGCAATCCAAGTGCTTGCCGAGGCTGTCAGGAACAAGAAACTTGACCCTGAAAATGGATTAAAAACCATGCTGGTCATCCGCAAAATTGAGCGTATTGGTGACCATTGCAGCAACATTATCGAGGAAATTGTGTTTTATATCGACGCCAAGATTTTGAAGCATAGCAAGAAAGAGGAGGCAAAAGATTGAGTTAATTAAACGTCCTTACCCAACCGTCCGTTACCGGTTTTATATTATAAATGTTATCTTTGCAGTCTAAACATCCAAACGTAATGCAACAGATACAAACAAAAGAATCAAAAGAATTACAAAAATTGCAAGATTCTTTTTTTTCTGCACGAAAGAAAGAGGCGAAAATATTAGTTGTCGACGATGGTAGAAACATCTGCGAAATACTGGAATTTAATCTCAACAATGAAGGATATGAAGTGGAATGTGCTTATTCTGCCGAAGAAGCGCTGGAAAAACTGAAGCCCGAACATTCGCTAATTTTACTGGATATAATGATGGGTGGTCTATCGGGCTATGAAATGACGAAAAAACTGCGGAAAATCGGAAATTCAATCCCGATTATTTTTTTGACGGCAAAAGATACGGAAAATGACATGCTTATTGGTTTTTCAGTTGGTGGGGACGATTATATTTCCAAGCCGTTTTCGATTAAAGAAGTCATTGCCCGTGTGAAAGCAGTATTGAAGCGATCGGCAATACCGCGTAAAACAAGCCCGCAAGAACAGCGACTCATCACAGGTGGTGATAAATTTGATTGTAACAGATTTTCCATTGATCTCAGTACGAAAGAACTGCTTATTGGTGAAAAAATTATTCCACTGACAAAAAAGGAATGTGAAATTCTTGTTTTTCTGGCGTCCAACCCTACGCGAGTTTTCGGACGCGACGATATGATCGGTGTCATATGGAAAAGCACCCCTTATGTTACCGCCCGAACCGTTGACGTACACATCGGTAGATTACGTAAAAAAATGGGCGATAAATCCTATATTATAAGCCGTCCGGGATATGGTTACCGCTTTAATGATTCCGAAAAATGAAACATCCTTTTGTACGAAAACTCGCATTCAATCTTTGCCTGATATTGGCGCTCTTTGCTGTCAGCCTACTAATCTTTGAATTCCCGCGCGGAAAGAAACATAAAAAAGAAATGCTGGAAGCACGTCTGGACGCTTACGCGGAAGCGACCTATCTGTACTCCCTCCAATACAAATTCAGCGAAAACGCTATTGATGCCGACAACTTGCTGTATCTTTTCCCCGGCAATCTCCGTCTGACAATTATAGACAACTTCGGGGATATATTATACGACAACCGATTGGAAGATTTGTCCGTTACGGAAAATCATGCAGGCAGGCCGGAAATTAAAGAAGCGGCAAAGAGCGGGAAAGGGAGCGATATACGGATTTCCGCCTCCACAAACAAGCCCTACCTGTATTATGCCAAGCGTTGCGGCGATAAATATATCCGCGTTGCGTTGCCTTATGATGTAGAGCTCCAGTATTTGCTCAAACCAGACAAAGCATTTATTTATTATCTGCTTGCGCTGTTTATACTTGGCATTGCGTTTGCCTATTACACTTCGCTCCGGTTTGGGAAAGTGATTAAACGCCTGAGCGACTATTCTTCGGCCATTAGTAAAAACCTGTCGGTGAATATCCCGGATTTTTCGAATGACGAAATCGGCGAAATCAGCAAACAAATTGCTGAAGATTATAAGCGGCTGAAAGAGAGCGAAACCAAATTGTCGCTCGAACACTGTAAACTCCTGATGCACATTCAAAGTTTGGCAGAAGGAATCTGTTTCTTCACCGCCGGTCGGGAAGTTGCATTTTATAACGGACTGTTTCTCCAATATTTGAACGTCATTAGTGACCGTAGCACAATTGATATGTCCGAAATCTTAAACGATGCGGTTTTTGTAAACATCACTGCTTTCATCAACAACAGGAACGGCAGAGATTATTTTGAAACCGTGTTCCGCAAACAGGGAAAATTTTTCATCGGGCGTGTCAATGTGTTTGAAGACCAAAGCTTCGAAATTGTATTGAACGACAATTCCCGCCAGGAACAAAGCAAACTGCTGAAAAGAGAACTCACAGGCAATATCGCTCACGAACTCCGCACGCCGATAACCGGAATCCGCGGCTATCTCGAAACAATTCTCGACAACAATCTCGTCAGGGAAAAAGAACATGAATTTGTCGCTAAAGCTTATGAACAGATTATTACGCTTTCGGAACAGATTCGCGACATAATCATGCTTTCCCAAATTAACGAATTTACCGACTCTTTCCAGTTCAAAAACATTGCTTTGCAAAGTGTTATTGACAAGGTTACATCCGATTTGGACAAAGCTTTGCAAGCGAAAAATATCGCCGTTCATTCCACGCTTTCCCCCGATTTAAGCATTTTTGGGAATGAAAGCCTGCTCTATTTCGTTTTCCGTAATCTGATAGACAATGTCATCAACCATGCCGGCGAAAACCTTACCATTGAAATTAGCCAATATAACGAGAAAGGGAATTTTGCTTCTTTCTCTTTCTCCGACAACGGTGTTGGCATCAAAAATGAAAAACATCTTGTCCATTTATTCGAGCGGTTCTACAGGGTCGAAGAAGGACGCACTCGCGATACCGGCGGTTCGGGTTTAGGCCTGTCCATTGTCAAAAACGGGATTGATTTCCACGGTGGGACGATTTCCGTAAGAAACCACGTCAGCGGTGGGTTGGAGTTTGTGTTTACTTTGCCGTTGAAACGGTGAACGATAAAGGGTGGCTATTTCAACTCCAAATAACACCAAACCGGAAAATGGTCGGAAGTCCGGAGTTTCCCCACAAGTGCAATTGTACGATTTGATATTGTTGCTATACAAAATATAATCAATGCGGAACAAAAATGGTAGCGGTTATATGTTAACCCCAGATCACACCTGCTATCTACAAAGGCATCGCGGAGGTTTCCCTTGATTTTATGACGTGCATAAGAAATCGGAGTATCGTTAAAATCCCCGCAAACAATGATATACGGGTTTTTATTTTCTTTACCTCTTTGGAAATAATTTGAGATTGGAGCACTCTGCTGCGAAAAGCCGGAGTCAGCCGTTTAGTCATCATTTTGGTGAAATCTTCATAGGGAACGGGAATCCATATCCAAAGTCATACGGTAATAATTGTTTCTCTCTTCTTGTGACAATTTATTGGATTCCAAATGATTATTGATGAGCGTAACTTTCTTCCCGTGAACGTTCAATTCATACATCACCGAACCGTTGTATGCGCTTGCATAAGGTGCTTTCGTCACCGATAAAACAGGAAATTTGGAAAAAACGACTATCCCGAAAATTTCGCAGGGATAGGAATAGGCGCCGAAAGCAGCATTTATATCTTTTTCCAGCAATGTTTTATCTCCGTTGTTCCGGGAGACGCCGTATTCCTGGATGCAAACAATATCAGCATCATTGTCGCAAATATATTGAACAATTTTCTTGGATTCTTTTTTCGATTGGACGTCTTTCTGTCCAAAACGCATCACATTATATGTAAGTATTTTAATGCAACCCGAAGGAATGTCTTTTGTTTTACGGTGAATGGGAAAATAAGTATGAGCGCCGATACAGACAAGGAATACCAGGAAATTCAAACCGGCTAATTTCCATTGTTTGGTAAATAACCATACAACAAACAAGGCGAGATTCAGCAGGAAAATAAACGGAAAAACAACCCTAAAATATGAAAAAAGTATTCCCCGAAACGGAGATATAAAATCAGAAAAGGCAGATATCAACAAAGCAATCAGTGCCAAAACATTCAATCCAACAATGATAATCCTAAAAACCGTTTTTATGACCTCCTCATTTTCCTTTCAATCTACCGGAAATCAAATGTGTTTCGCTTTTTCTTCCAATACAGAATCAGGAGAATCCCGAACAACATGCCGCCCAAATGGGCAAAATGCGCCACATTATCGCCGCTTCTGTGTGCCACACCAAAGAAAAATTCAAGCAGTCCGTAACCGATAACCATATATTTTGCTTTAATCGGAATAGGTACAAACATGAGAAACAGTGGAGTATCAGGGAAAAGCATCCCAAAAGCAAGCAACAATCCGAAAACCGCTCCCGATGCGCCAACCGTCGGGACGGGATAGGTAATCCCCTGTAAATAACACACCAACAGTTGCACCAGTCCGGCGCCGATGCCCGTTACCAAATAATAAATAAGGAAGCGTTTCTGTCCCCAATAATTTTCAAGTATCCCGCCAAACATGAACAAGGCAAACATGTTGAAGAAAATATGCTCGAAAGAAGCGTGGGTAAACATATAGGTAACAAGTTGATACATCTTAAAATATCCCGAACCGAAATTGAACAGGGCTAAATAAAACTCCAACGGTTTGATGATAAGACATGCAAGAAAAATGCCTGCATTGATGATTAACAGATTCCGCGTAACCAGCGGAATATTGTCGTAAAAACTATTC
>JAIRKG010000108.1 GCA_031260235.1 Dysgonamonadaceae bacterium
TGCATTAGAGTACAAGGATGCCTTGCATTAGAATACAAGGATACCTTGCACGAGAGTACAATATTATACGACTGTTAATTCCTTATTAGAGTTAGTTATTTCGCAGGCAATGAAAGCAATTTATTATAAACCTTATCATCGGAAATAATCTCAATCGCTTGATTGTATGGAACAATTATTTTGTTGATCACCTGGTAATATTCGTTTTCGCCGAAAATATCGCGGGCAATCAACGCTTTAATCTGCGCTTTGAGGAGTGACGCGGATTTAACCAAATCTTTGGCAATGCGCTCTTCCGACAAACTGTCTTCCTTATTAATGGTTGTGTCTTTTCGATATGATTCAATCAATTCGTTCAGCATTTGATCCGTTACTGCAAAATCCTTATTATAGGTTTTAAAATCAGGATACTGTGTTTTATATGCGGAACGTTTTGAATCAATAAGTCTTGTCGTGTATTTGTATGTAATTTGGTTTGAGTTCAATTCCCCCAGAAGCGTAGAACGGAACGTCGTATCCAACGGCACAAAATAGTCGGGCATGATTCCGCCGCCGCCATATACGGTACGTTTATTGACCAGCGTGCTGAATTTCAGAGAATCGGAGAAGTGAATACTGTCGGCAGAAATCATTTCGCCGCGATTGCCACGATCGATCAAATCTTTAGCGTAACTTTCCTGGTTGCCGTTTTCATACGGTTTTTGAATCGAACGTCCTGTCGGCGTATAATAACGCGCGGTGGTAAGCCTTATCATCGAGCCGTCGAGCAACGGAACCGGTCGCTGCACCAAGCCTTTTCCAAACGTTCTTCTGCCGACAATCACGCCTCTGTCCCAATCTTGTATCGCGCCGGTAACAATCTCGCTCGCCGAAGCCGAAGCTTCGTTTACAATCACAACCAACCGCCCGTTTTGCATGGCGCCTTTATTGGTTGCACGCGCGTCTTCTCTTTTCTGGTGAACGCCTTCGGTATATACAATCAGCGAACCCTGTTGCAGAAATTCATTGGCTATTTCAATGGCTGTACCTAAATAGCCGCCGCCATTGTCTTGCAAATCAAGAATTAGATTTACCATTCCTTGCCGTACCAATGTGTCGAGCGCCGTTTTAAATTCATTGTAGGTAGTTGCGGCAAACCTGTTCAATTTGATATAACCGGTTGTTTCGTCAATCATATAAAAAGCACCCAAACTGTAAATGGGTATTTTATCTCTTACAATTTTAAAATTCAACAGTTTGGGTTCTCCGTTGCGGAGTACTTTCAGATTCACCGTAGTGCCTTTGGGACCGCGAATGTGCGACATAACATCCGTGTTTTTCATTTTTACGCCGGCAATCAGGGTATCGTCCACCTGAAGAATACGGTCGCCAACCAAAAGCCCCACCTTTTCGGAAGGTCCGCAGGGAATGACGTGAACAACATATAGCGTATCGGTCAGCATATTAAACTGAATGCCTATTCCATCGAAATTCCCTTGCAAAGGCTCGTTCATTTCCTTCACTTCTTCGGGAGTCATGTAGTTGGAATGAGGGTCTAACTTTTCGAGCATACTGATAATAGCATCTTCGGCTAATTTATTGCTGTTGAGTTCATCAACATATAAATTTTCAACAGCGTTGATAGCCATACCTATTTTTTGTGCTGCAGCAGAGGACGTGGTATGTCCGAAAGTAATCGTGTTTTGTCCGTAAGAGCATGCAAGCATCGTTAAAATCAACATGCAAGAAAAAATTAATTGTTTCATCTTTTTGTATTTAGTTTTTAGATTCATTTTTTATAATCATTGATATGTAATTTTTGAGGAACAAACTCGTCGATTGATTTTCCATGTATCCATAATTCACGGACTATGGAAGAACTGATGTAAGAATACTCCGCGTCTGTAAATAAAATAACTGTTTCTAAACCTGATATGCCATGATTGACGTTGGCGATGTTTTTTTCATATTCAAAGTCGCCAACCGTCCGGATTCCACGTAAGATAAATTCGGCGCCTTCGGCTTTTGCCAAATCAACGGTCAAGCAGGTATAAGCTTTGACGCGAACTTTCGGATTATTCTTGAACAGTCGTAAAATCATTTCCAATCGTTGTTCTATCGTGAATACCGCCCGCTTCTCCGAATTGATTCCGATTGAGACAACGATCTCGTCAAACAACTGCAGTCCTCTTTCAACCAAATCCAAATGTCCCAAAGTAAAAGGATCAAATGTGCCGGGGAATATCGCAATTTTAGACATCTTCTTCGACAATTAAGTTATTAATGATAAAATTTTGCCTTTCCATCGTGTTTTTCCCCATATAAAATTCCAACATTTCTTTCACCGAATCCTGCTTGCGCATGGAAACCGGATCAAGCCGCAAATCTTTGCCGATAAAATGCTTAAATTCCGACGGCGAAATTTCGCCCAGTCCTTTGAAGCGGGTTATTTCGGGATTGGGACTTAACCGCTCAATAGCACTCACCCGCTCTTCTTCCGTATAACAATATTGCGTTTCTTTTTTGTTCCTGACGCGGAAAAGCGGCGTCTGCAAAATGAAAACGTGATTGTTTTTAATCAAATCCGGGAAAAACTGCAAAAAGAATGTGATGATCAACAGGCGGATGTGCATTCCGTCCACATCGGCGTCCGTAGCGATGATTACTTTGTTGTATCTCAATCCCTCCAAACCTTCTTCGATGTTCAAAGCGGCTTGCAACAGGTTAAATTCTTCGTTCTTGTAAACGATCTGCTTTGTTTCGCCGAAAGTGTTCAACGGCTTTCCCCGAAGGCTGAAAACTGCCTGATAGTTAGGATCGCGGCTTTGGGTGATTGAGCCGCTGGCGGAATCGCCTTCCGTAATAAAAATACATGTTTCGTCCAGATGTTCGCCTTTGGAATCGTTGTAATGCAAACGGCAATCCCTTAATTTCTTGTTATGCAGGTTGGCTTTTTTCGCCCTTTCCTTTGCCAGTTTGGTTACACCGGCAATTGCTTTGCGTTCATGTTCCGAATCAAGGATTTTTTTCAGAAGCGTGTCGGCGACATCGGGCGTTTTATGCAGGTAATTATCTAATTCTTTTTTGACGAAATCGCCGATGAATTTGGCGACTGTCGGCCCTTCGGGACTCATATCTTTGGAACCAAGTTTGGTCTTTGTCTGCGATTCAAAAACAGGCTCTTCGACCTTGATTGCCACGGCGGCAATGATTCCCGAACGGATGTCGGAATATTCAAAATTTTTAGAATAATATTCTTTGATTACCCGCGAAACTGTTTCTTTGAAAGCCGAGAGATGCGTTCCGCCTTGCGTCGTAAATTGTCCGTTCACGAACGAATAATATTCTTCTCCGTATTGATTGGCATGGGTAATTGCAATCTCAATGTCTTCGCCCTGCAAATGAATAATCGGATACAGCGGTTCGGAAGTCATGTATTCGTTCAGCAAATCGACCAGCCCGTTTTTGGAATGAAACTTTTTGCCGTTGTAATTGATTATCAAACCAGAATTGAGGAAAACATAGTTTTTCAGCAGTAGTTCGACAAATTCAGGCTTGTATTTGTAATCTTTAAAAATATCTTCGTCGGGAGTAAAATTGATCAGCGTACCGTTGGCTTGGTCGGAAGCCTTCACCGGAAAATCAGTTAGCACATGCCCCCGGTTATATTCAACGGCTTTCGTTTCCCAATCGCGGAAACTCTGCACCAACATATAGGAAGAGAGCGCATTGACCGCTTTAATACCAACACCGTTTAATCCCACCGA
>JAIRKG010000142.1 GCA_031260235.1 Dysgonamonadaceae bacterium
TTCTTATATATAAAATTTATTATTATTAAAATAAGTTCGTTTTTACTTTCGTAGCGAAAGCAAATAAAAGTTATGATAAAGATAAGCGTCATTTTTTAATTTACAAATATATTTGAAAAAAACAGATGAATTTTTCCGGATTGCTTCGCCACTTCACTCCACTACATTAGACAGCAACCTAACAGTAGTATCTCCACTCTAACGCCATAGTGAGTCGTTGCCTGCAACTAATGCGAAAGCAAGGTGGGGAGAGGGGTGGAAAAGAGATGGTGTTTCTTTATGGATTGCTTCGGGCTTCGCCTCGCAATGACGGGGTTGTTCTTCATTCGAGAGATACTCCCCCAAAAAATCCCCAAAGCAACTGCGCGATCATGAAAAGCAACATCAGGATTTTGACAGGTAACTTGCCGGTAAGCGTAAAATAATGAGCAAAAACGATAGAAATGGGAAGATAGGCCGTTAATTCCCAAAACGAACGGTATTCGGGTTGCGAAAGCGCCATGAAAAGCATAAAGAAAGTCGAGAAGTAGAGGTATTTCAGGTAAATTATCGTTCTGATTTTTTCGGAAACATCGAATGTATACAACTTATATCCGGCAAAAATATAGATGGATAAAACAGTCGCCAGATTGATCCATTCATAAACAGTCAGCACGGGTTTGCTAATATGGAAAATCTCTTCCGGTTGGGGAAGGACGAAAGGAAACGCCAACCGATCGTTCAGATAAATGATCCATATACAAAGGACCAGGGCAAAGATCCCTGTCAAACTTGCAAGGAAAACCCGCAGATTGAAACTGCGAAACCGAAAAAACCCGCACCAGAATAGAGGAAAAAATAATAGCATCTGAGGCCGGAGGAAACTTCCCAAAACCAATACCAGTGAAATATTCAAGGCATTCAGTTGCGAATCGGGTTTGTGGTAAGATTGGAATAAAAACAGATAATTTACTATCACCAAAAGCACCGCCAGACTGCTCTTCCAGTCGAAATTAAATATCGGACTACAACCGGCGAAGAGTAAATAAAAAAGCGCCGGTAACAAAGTCCGGCGGTGAATAATCGAAAAAGTATTGTTCCAGAGCAATAAAGACAAGGCAATTCCAACCTGAATCAATGCGGTAATCCAAAGAGCGGGAGCGCTCCAGTCGCCACCGCCCGCCGACAAGCGGGAAACGAAGAATGTAAAAATGCAGATAATAAATACCGCCCAATTATGCACAAATGCTTTATGTATATCATCTATTTTCACGCTTTTATTTCAAATCAAAACCGATGTCTTTCCGATAATACTTACTGTCGAAACGGATAACTTCGGCGTTTTGAAACGACTGTCGCAACGCCTCGTCTTTGTTTCCGCCGCAGGAACTGACGGCGATAACCCTGCCGCCGTTAGTGAGGATTCGTCCGTTTTTTTCGATTGTTCCGGCGTGGAAAACAATGCTGCCGTTCACTTTATCCAGCCCGGTAATAACCTTTCCTTTTTCGTAATCGCCCGCCGGATAACCGCCGGAAACAAGCATCACTGTTACCGCCGAACGTGAATCGAACGCCAGCGCCTTTTCATGCAAATTGCCCTGCGCAACGCCTTCCAGCAAATCGACGAAATCAGACTGAATCCGCAACATGACCGCCTCCGTTTCAGGGTCACCCATCCGGCAATTGTATTCAATCACCTGCGGATTGCCGTCGACATTGATTAATCCGAGAAATATAAATCCTTTATAATCTATCTGCTCGCTTCTTAAACCTTCGATTGTCGGAATCACAATTCGTTCCTCCACTTTCTTCATAAAAGCCTCGTCGGCAAACGAAACGGGAGAAACTGCGCCCATGCCGCCGGTATTCAAACCGGTATCGCCTTCGCCTATCCGCTTGTAATCCTTGGCTTCCGGCAGAATTTTATAAGACTTTCCGTCGGTCATCACGAAAACGGAACATTCGATTCCCTGCAAAAATGCTTCGATGACAACCGTTTCGCTTGCTTTTCCGAAACTGCCGTTCAACATGGCGTTGAGTTCCTTTTTCGCCTCCGGCAAATTGTCGATAATCAACACGCCTTTGCCGGCAGCCAAACCGTCGGCTTTGAGGACATAAGGCGGTTGTAATGTTTCGAGGAAAACGGCGCCTTCGTTGACGTTGTTTTTGGTAACGCTCATATATCGGGCAGTCGGAATATTGTGGCGCATCATGAAAGCCTTTGCAAATTCCTTGCTGCCTTCCAACTGTGCGCCCCGTTTGGAAGGACCGATGACGGGAATATTCTTTAATTCCGCGTCGCCACTAAAAAAATCATAAATTCCACGCACCAGCGGATCTTCGGGACCGACAACCACCATTCGAACCCTGTTTTCCAAAGTAAACTTTTTCAATGCTTCAAAATCGGTTGCGGCAATCGGGACGTTTGTTCCCACATCGTTTGTACCTGCATTGCCGGGAGCGATAAACAACCGCTCGGTTTTCGGGCTTTGCCTGATTTTCCAAGCCAAAGCGTGTTCCCTTCCTCCCGAACCTAAAAGTAATATATTCATAAGGATTAAATTTCTAAATTCGAGGGCAAATTTAAGTGAAAATCTCAAGATATGAGCAATGCGAAACTCGTTTTATGTAATAAAATTCATTACCTTTGCCTATTATTCCTAATTTAAAAAACAAATGACAGACAAAAGTATTTCTCCCGTCACGGATCTTTTAGCAAAGCCTTTTCCGCAAAAAGACGCTCATGGCGCTATTTCCATGCCGGTATATATTACTGCCGCTTTTGAATTTGAGACGGCGGAGGAAATGGAAGACGCTTTCCTTGGCAAAAATGGAAAACATACTTATAGCCGTATTTCCAACCCGACGGTGGAAGCGTTTGAATCCCGCGTGCAGTCCGTTTCCGGCGCAAAACATGCGATGGCTGTGGCTTCGGGAATGGCTGCCATATCGGGGGTTTTTACGACAATCGCTTATGCAGGCTCGAATATCGTTACATCTCCCCACCTTTTTGGAAATACATTTTCGTTGTTTTGCTTCACATTGAAAGAATTCGGCGTTGAACCCCGGTTCTGTAATTTACTGGACGTCAACGAAGTTGAGAAACAAATCGACGAGAATACTTGTGCGGTGTATACGGAAATCATCACCAATCCGCACATGGAGATCGCCGACCTGGCAGCTTTGGCGAATGTGGCACACCAAAAGGGTGTTCCTTTGATTGCCGATTCGACCCTTGTGCCGTGGACTGCATTCAAAGCGCCGGATTTTGGCGTAGATATTGAAATCACATCCTCCACCAAATATATTTCCGGAGGCGCTACAAGTATCGGCGGAATCATCCTGGATTACCAGACTTTCGACTGGAGGCAGTCGAAAAAACTGAAAAGTCTGGCGGAAAAAACCAGGGAATACGCATTTCAAATAAAGTTTCGTGGAGAAATCGGCAGGAACATCGGCGCAATAATGGCTCCACAGACGGCTTTTTTACAGAATCTGGGTTTGGAAACCATGGATTTGCGTTTTAAGGAAGCCGGCAAGAGCTGTTTGGAACTTGCCTTGTTTTTGCAGACGTTGCCGATGATTACAAACGTAAATTACAACGGACTGCCGTCCAATCCTTTTTATGAAATCGGCAAAAAGCAGTTTGGCGACTATCCGGGAGCGATGCTCACTTTCTGCCTGAAAGACCGAGCGGCCTGTTTTGCTTTCATCAACCGCGTAAAAGTCATTCGGAGGGCAACGAACCTGTTTGACAACAAATCTTTAATTATTCACCCCGAATCGACAATTTACGGATCATTAACCCCCGCATACAAAAAAATTGCGGAAGTTCCAGACAATATGCTGCGTTTATCGGTCGGGCTGGAAAACGCTGAAGACTTGAAGGCTGATATTCTGCAGGCGTTAATAAGATGAGGCAGCGTATGTTTGCCGTTCATTTATTCCCTGATCATCTTAAAATAATTAATATCGTAGGAAGTTGGCGTATACACGTCCGGCGCGTCTTTCACCGTTCGCCCCGCCACCTTTTTAATAAATCCGCTCCAGTTCACGGGGTTTGTTTGCTTCACATATCTGAAAAACGCCGCCCACCACGCAATATTTTCAACAGTTTCATATACCGGCGGGTTATATGCTTTCAACAGCGGCCAGTTTTCATTAAACGCAGCCGAATATTGATACAGCACATCCAGTTTCAGTCCGATTTCCGCATCGCTTAATGAATTTAACGAATCGAGCTTGCTTATCGCAACCGCTACGGCATGAGCCGCATATGGATTAAAAGCCTTTTCGCTGCGGTTGTCTTCCACTGCTTTGAGCAACCCGCCCAAGTTTGTACGGGGGTTAAGGATCGGACTGTATTTGCTTCCCAGTAACCGTTCGGCATACGCTTCAATGTCGGCATAAACCTGCGCAAGTTCCCTCTTCAGGTTGTTGATATGATCCATATCGCTCGCGTTCTTTGTAAAAAGATAATAAGGATTGCCGGTAAACCGGATCATGCCGTCCTGAATATCGAAGCTGATATTCGCGTCTTTATCGGTCAAAACGTAAGATGAAAACGGTTTTATGTCGCCGCACAATTCGTCGTACAATTTCTGCTCAATCGTATCATTCCTGCACGGCACATGAAACTGTTCCGACCCGGCAAGAATATATTCGCCGTTCCTGTCTTTCGGCAAATCCCAAAGCAGGTGCGGCAGGTTCAGCATATCGGCCTCAAAGAGCCTCAATCCCGCCAGCGTGTTCAGCAACGCCGGATGATACTTGCATCGCGCTTCTCTGCCTGCACCGGCGTCGCCGAGCGGCGAAAATAAAACATGGTCGGGGCTGTCGGCAAAAACCGCTGTCGGGATCAGTTGCCAGTCGGGCAGCGGCGGATAAATTTTCAGGTTGTCGATAGCGACGGAAAAACCGCCGGAATCATAATCCAACGAAATGTGAGTGACGCCGGCGCCGGACGGAACGGCAATGGATTCAAAGGCAATCCCGCCGATTCCCTCGTGAAACGCATACGTGCCGATATTTGCGTTTGCCCTGATCGAACGCGCCGGTATGTCACCCTGAAAATCGTGATACAGGTCAATGATATTTAAGGATTGCTGCCCGCAGACGATTGCAGGGGCGATTGCCATGATATAAAAACAGTTGAAACGCTTCATGTTTATAATTAATTAAATAGGTTATGTTATTTTTTTTTACGGATTGATTCAGGCTTTATCTTCGCAATGACAGCGGCGACTTTTTTATAAACCGGATTACTGTTGGAGTGATTTCTTAAAACAAACTAAAAGCCTTGCTCACGCAAGGCTTTTAGCCTTCATCTTAAAATTAAAAACCAAAAGTACACAAAAAAAATGATCCAAACAAGAAATGTATTCTTTCATTAAGAAAACGGTGGCGTACCGCCACACTAACATCAAGTCGTTGAAACAAAAAATCTTGTAGTACACCCAAGTGCAAAGGTATACTAAATATTTTAACAGGCAAAATTTATTTCGTATTTTTTATATAATTTGTCGAATATCTCAATATTTTTATAACCTTTATTTGTCAATTCTTGATATACATCTTTCACACCTTTTATTTCATTATTTCCCATAGCACGCCCAATAATTGCAATTTTTCCATTAGTCCCAGATTTTATTCTTTCTATTCTTATTCCAGCAATTTCATCACCAACATTGAATAAATTTTTATTTCTTGCCAGTCTTACCACCCTGTCATACTCAGCCCAGTCACTTGCACTGGCATTATTGCTTCTCAGTACCTGTCTAACATTATCAGCATTGTTCCTGAAGATGGCAACAAGCCCTGTCGAAATACTCAGAATATCTACCCCTGTACTTACAGCATTATAGCCTGTCAGAAAATCGTTACCCCATGGCTGCTGTTCAAAGTAAACCCTGATATTCGGGTTGTTCATAAACAACCGCGAGGTTTCGTTAAGGGTTTCCAGAACTGCAACCGTCTTTATAAGTTTCCCGGTTGCGTTCACATAAGTGTATACTGCTCCATAAACCCCGAAAAGTTGCAGCGCATCCATAGAGCCTTTCTTCACATCATCCCAAAACTGTTGGTCAGCCATATACAACAGTGTAACAGCCGGTACGCACAGACTCTGGCGTTCATTGGAGTTTCCTCCTTCCGTAAACACTAGGAATACCGGGTCGAGCAGACGAAATGATGACTGTTGCGGCATATGCGTCACCAGTACAGGGGTGCCATGCATATAATTTCCACGGAGCTTTATATATTCCCCTTCTATTTTCCCGTAAGCAGGATGTTGGGGCAGGATGTAGAATATATTCGGATAATCGTTAGTATATCCATCATACTTGCTGTACGCCTTGCCCAGCACATCTTCCTTATCGCTCCAATACTCACTGGCGATAGAAGTGAATATTTGCGATAATTTTTTCTTATTATCACCACCTATTTTTGTGTATAGATTTAGTGCTACAACAGGATTGTCAAAGAATTTCCCATACAGAAATTTCTTATCCACATGGCGCAGCATGGTAAGCGCGGCAAGCTCTTCATCTGTATCATAATTAGAACCTGCAATGACTTTCATTACCTGATTTGACATTGAACATTCGGATAAAATGCTCAAGTGCTCAAATATTGTCTCGTCCGAAAG
>JAIRKG010000006.1 GCA_031260235.1 Dysgonamonadaceae bacterium
CCCAATATTTGCAAATATTAGGGAATAAATTTTGAATTAAAAATCAAGTATCCGATATTCAATCCCATATTCCAGTTATTTTTCGGAAAACTATAACAATTCGCAAATATGCTGATTGACATAAACGGCAGTTGAGCCACTAAACTTATTTCACCTAAATATGCCGGATGGGTAAACAATTGGCCATAATGTGCCTTTTTATCAGTGGTTTTTAATAACGGATAGATAGGTAAAAAACCATGAAAATCGCCTCGTGCGTGGAACGTGGAATTTATTTTCCAAATCGGAATAATCCCGCCGGCAAAGAACTGATTGGCTCTAAATGCTTCGTTAAAAACGATTTTGCTGTGTAAGGTAGGGGAATAGTCCGGCGCTTGAAGTACTGATGCCGTGTAGTTATTCAGGAAATTTTTGTTCGACGCAACGATTTGAAACTGATATCCAAAATTGATATTGGAATTTATCGCATGCAAATTACATAACATTGCGTCTAACTGAATCCAAGATTGTTTTACCGCCGGAAACTGCAGGCTACCTGCCGGCGTATAAAGTTCGTTTCCGAATACATAATGGGCATAAATATGATGATCATGCCCGTGAATAGGGTATTGTTTGGCGTCCAGCGTATTTTTCCTGTATAAAATACCGAAAGCAAATAACTTGTAAGCGCTTTTGTCAAAATTGTTTTTAGTGTAAATCCCGTCTTGATAATATCTATCGTCCAATATCCCGTAACTTGCCGTAAAATCCATTCTCGCTTCGTTGGAAAAAGAAAGTCCCAAACCCAGTTTCCCATACGCTTCTTGTTGATAAATAAAAGTGGGGATATCCGTATTGAGGAACAGTTTTTCACTTTCATAATAATTTCTGTAATTATAGACAAATTGGCCGGTTATGTCAAGCGGATTGTTCTTCGGCAATTCGATTTTTCCGGTCAAAGACGCCCCATTGTAAGTATTTCCAACCTGCATATCAAGATAGAGACCGGCGGATAGGTTCGTCAAACCCTGATACCCCAGTCCCATATATAACTGATTGGCGCTACTCGAAGATATATTTCCACCGAAAGCAATTATAATTTCATCTTTAATTTGTATATCCAGGTATAAATCAAAAGTTTGTGTTCCCGGATTCCAAACGGCATGAGGTATAATTTCTTTTATTTTCGGATTCGACAGCAAACGGAAATAAGATTTTTTAAAATCTTCCATTGTAAAATGATCGTCACCATTCCTGTTGATTTGATTTTTGATATGCGTTTGTTGCTCTTTATTCACTCCTGAAATATGTATTTTATTAAAAATCAACGGTTGAAGTTGGTTTTTATAATCCTTTCTTTTCTGTTCAAGTTCTTCCAACGGCATCCTGCGACTGATCTTCATTTTGATTGAATCCACCATTTTCGAAGCAGCCTCGTAACCAATGTCAAAAAGCATTTTCGATTGGCTAAATTCCAGTAAATTCGTATTCTCCAAGGTGAAACTCATGACGACCCCTTCATCGGGATCAACCGTGTAAGAAGGTTTATGCACAACCATATCTTCCAACAGGTCATATAAATTCATTTCGTCCGTTCGCTTGGGACTTTTTCCCGTAACGATTGAGCCGATAATAAAATCGGGGTGAAACGTATCTTTCATCGGATTCACCGGAAAATTATCGTAAATACCGCCGTCGAAAAGCGGTATGCTATCCCTATAAATAGGCTTGAATATCAATGGAAAAGTCATGGAAGCCCTTACAGCGTCGCCCAAATCGCCGTTGTTGAAAAGAACAGGTTCTTTATTTACAACATCGGAAGATACGCACAAAAAAGGCACAAAAAGATTGTTGAAATCACCGCCGCATTGGGCATTTGCCTGCGCATACAGCTGCATAAACGCTTGATTCATTTGAAGTGGACTAATCAAATTATTAGGAATAAGCGACTGGTCGATTTTAAGCGAATCCAGCGGGAGCATAAATTTTACAAAATCCGGATGGTCGGGACCTTTCCTGAAAAGAAACTGATATTTTTCCTCAGCTTTACCGGTTTGCCAGTAATAAAAATCATCCGATAAAAACAAATCAAGTATTTCATCCGGAGATTTTCCAGACGCATATAAACTTCCAACAATAGCGCCAATAGAAGTTCCGGTTATGTAATCAATAGGAATATCATTCTCTTCCAGCGCTTTAATGATTCCGATATGCACAGCGCCTTTAGCGCCGCCGCCACTCAATACCAAACCCACCTTTTGGGAATAAGCCGATCCAAAAGACAGTATTAAAAGTAAAACAATAACAAAGCGTATTTTGCACATAATTTTTCAAATTTACGGCAAAAATAAGCATTTTTATTTGCATTTTCGTCATCGCGACCCCACCGCGTCATTGCGAACTGCGAAGCAGTGAAGCAGTGAAGCAATCCAGCAAAACAATCTCGTCATTGCGAGGGCAACGCCCGAAGCAATCCAGTAAAAAAACGCCCCTCTTTATTAAAAATTAATCCTGCGGGGGAAGTCTCCCCCTCGCTTCAGCCGCCTGCGGCGGGCTTCCGCTTCCCCCTCTGTGGGGGACACCCCCGCAACGCCCCCATCCGCACCCCGTCATCGCTGCCCACCTCGTCACCCGGAGGGCGAAGCCCGAAACAATCCGGAGAAACAGAACCGTACACGTCATTGCGAACTGC
>JAIRKG010000035.1 GCA_031260235.1 Dysgonamonadaceae bacterium
GATGAATAAATTGTACAACGGTTTAAGCGCATACGTTACCAATAACAACAATCCGGAATCCTTCAAAAATTCGGCTGTGGCGGCAGGATATATTTGCAGGGAAGAAGTACCTGTATATACCACCCAACTCGGACTGCCTGCAATCGAAAATTCGCGAGCCGTCGTCCGCTGGGCTTTTGAAAACAGCAAGGGAAGTATCTCGGAAATCATGCAGGCCGGCGACCATTATGTCGTTGCCTCTATGGAAGGCAAGCTGAAAAAAGGCTACCGTCCGCTGAAAGACGTTTCCGATATTTTGAAGCGCGAACTGATTAACCGGAAAAAAGGCGAACTGACAGTAAAAGAACTGGAAGCGGGAAAACCTGCTACTTTGGATGATTATGCAAGTGCAATGAATACGCAACCGCAGGAAGTGAAATTTGTAACTTTTAATACGCCGAGAATCTCCATTATCGGAGCCGAACCTGCGGTGAATGCCGTAGCGGTTTCGACGGAAAAAGGAGCGTTGAGTAAGCCTGTTATTGGGAAAAACGCCGTATATGTCCTGTCAATAACAGACAAAAAAACGACCGGACAACCTTTCGACGAACAGTCACAAATGCGCATGTTAGACATGCAAAACCGCTACAAGGTAATGTCGTTCATTCAGAACAACGCCCTCCTCAAAGAAAATGTAAAAATAGAGGATAATCGAATCCGCTTCTTCTAATAATTGGGTGAACGGGTAAAAAGGCAAACGGTGAACGACAGTGAGATACAATGTTCGTTCACCGTTTATCGTTTACCATTCGCCGTTTACCATGTGCCATGTACTTAATAGGAAAAACCCAAAGCGAACTGCAATCACTTTTAAAAGAGATGGGCGCGCCCGCATTTACCGCCCGACAAATAGCCGCATGGCTATATGGGAAAAAAGTGTCTTCCATTGACGAAATGACGAATATATCCCTGCTTTTTCGCAAAAAACTCAAAGCGGCATACGAAGTGGGAAGACAGTCTTATGCTCGCGTGCAAAAATCGACCGACGGCACGCTGAAATATCTTTTCCCCGTCTCGGCAAACAACTACGTGGAAACGGTTTATATACCCGACAGGGAACGCGCCACCCTTTGCGTTTCCACTCAAGCCGGCTGTAAAATGAATTGTCGCTTTTGCATGACAGGGAAACAAGGCTTCATCGCCCAACTCTCCCCTGCTGAAATCATGAACCAGATACTTTCCGTTCCGAAAAGCAATACGCTGACCAATCTGGTGTTTATGGGAATGGGCGAGCCGTTTGATAATATCGACACGCTTTTTAAATCGCTGGAAATCCTGACTTCCGATTATGGATTTGCGTGGAGTCCAAAACGAATAACGGTTTCGACCGTCGGTCTGCTCCCCGGTTTGAAACGCTTCTTGGAAGAAAGCCGCTGTCATTTGGCAGTCAGCATCCACTCTCCTTTTCCCGACGAACGGCTTTCGTTGACGCCGGCCGAAAAAGCTCATCCAATCAAGGAAATAATAGACCTGCTTAAACAGTATGATTTTTCGCACCAGCGGCGGCTCTCGTTTGAATACATCCTTTTTGGCGGCTTGAACGACGATTTGAAACATGCGCAGGCGTTGGCGCATCTGTTACGCGGGCTCTCTTGCAGGGTGAACCTGATCAGATACCATGCAATCCCCGGCGTAGATTTGCCGAAAACACAAGTAGAAACAATGATTCCTTTTCGGGACTGTCTCTCTTCAAATGGGATTATTTCCACAATTCGCGCGTCGAGAGGAGAGGATATTTCGGCGGCTTGCGGACAGCTTGCTACGACAAGCGGCGTAGTTGATTTATAACCGGTACGTGTAACTTTAAATCGCTAATCAGCTCCTGCTTTCTTGAAAATCCGCTTCCACCGGATTTTGCCATTAAACCAGCCACGGTCGTCGTCCAGCGACAGCCAAATGAGGATTGGTTTACCGACAATGTGATCTTCGGGAACGAAACCCCAGGAGCGGGAATCGCGAGAGTTGTGCCGGTTGTCGCCCATCATGAAATAGTAATCATATTTGAACGTGTAAGAGTCCGTTTCCTTGCCGTTGATTAATATTTGACTGCCGTTTTTCTGCAAGGAGTTGCTTTCGTAATTGATAATGCAGCGGGCATATAGCGCCAGGTTTTTTTCGTTCAACAAGACAGTCGCTCCCTTCTTCGGAATCCACAGCGGCCCATAATTGTCGCGCGACCAGCCCAAATAAGCGTCATAAGGATAATTGTCGTCCATAACGCCGTAAAAACCAAGCCTTTGCATCAATTCTTCCGATTCGATATGGATGGAGCGGCACATTTTGCCTTTCTGCAGTTTTTGCAGGGCTTCCTGCGTCAAAGGCGTCAGATACACGGGGTTGAACTGACCGTAATCATTTCTTTGTATGCCAATCGTTTCCAGTATTCCCGGATCACTCCAGACGCTGAAATCCTCCATTCTTATATCCAGCATCCTGAGCGTCTTTTCGTTCCACAGCTCCCCGTTGGTTTCCACAAAATAGTTGAACAGGACTTTCTTCGGCTGCTCCTGTTTTTTGCCGTCGATGTATATTTCGTTATCAATGATTTGGATACTGTCTCCGGGCATCCCGACGCATCGTTTCACGTAGTTTTCGCGACGATCCACCGGACGGTAAATGATTTCCCCATAAGTCGATCTATCAGCATTTACCCGCTCTCTTCCGGATTTTTTTACCAGATAATAGTAATCGGGATTTTCCATTTTCCGGGCAACCGTATCGCCTGCCGGAAAGTTGAAAACCACAATATCGCCCCGTTTCACGCTGCCGAAACCTTTCAAACGCCTGTAGCCCCATTTCGGCCATTCAAGGTATGACTTGGTATTGACGATGGGCAATGTATGTTGCACCAGCGGAAAAGACAGCGGCGTGTTGGGAACGCGAGCGCCGTAACTCATCTTGCTCACAAAGAGATAATCGCCCACCAGTAACGTCTTTTCGAGCGACGACGAAGGAATTTTGTAGTTCTGGAAAATAAAAATGTTAATCACATAAACCGCGACCAAAGCGAAAATGATAGCGTCAACCCATTCGGCGGCCTTGCGTAAAAAGGGATTTCGGGCGTTTTTCCATGCCCCCCAGGGAATGAATTTGGAAATGTAAATGTCGAATATCACCGGTAAACCCAGCAGCAGCCAATAGTTTCCGCTCCATGCGACAAACAGCGTGTAAAGTAATGCGACGCCGACAAAAAATATCCATTGTTTTTTCGTTGCTTTTCTCATCTTATTTTTATATTAAAAATTCAACATATCGTTCATTGTAAAAAATCCCTTTTTCCCTTTGATAAATTCAGCGGCGAGTATGGCGCCCAGTGCAAAGCCTTTCCTGCTTTTAGCGTCATGCTTGATACTGATAACATCCGCTTCCGATTCATAGAAAATCTCGTGAATACCGGGGACTTCTCCTTCCCTTTTGGACAGAATCGGCAAATCACACGGAAGAGTCTCCGGCGCTTTTTTCCATTGCGTTTTCCGGTCGATATTTTCCAGAATGTCTTCCGCCAAAGTAATTCCCGTCCCGCTTGGCGAATCCATTTTTTGAATATGATGAATTTCCTCCATACGGACGTCATAAGCGGGGAAACCGTTCATAATCCGCGCCAAATACCGATTGACGGCAAAGAAAATAGTAACGCCAATACTGAAATTGGAAGCATAAAAGAAAGTCTTGCCGCCATTTTTACATATTTCTTTCACTTCGTCGAGCCGACTTAACCAGCCGGTTGTCCCCGTAACTACTGGAATATTTCTCTCGAAACATTTTCGGTAATTGTCGAAAGCGCTCGCGGGTTGGGAAAATTCGATCGCCGTTTCGGCGGATAGAAACTGCGGAGAATCAAAATCTTCTGGGTTGGAAACGTCAATGATAGAAACGATTTTGTGCTTTCGTTCCGTCGCTGTCTTTTCAATTTCGCGACCCATCTTTCCGTAGCCGATTAATGCTATTTTCATAAATTATTCTTTGCCTGTGTAATTAAAACATTCGGTTAGCCGTGAACTCAATGCACAAATCTACCCCATGTGCATAATTTTATTTATTAACCCCTGCAAAACATTGCCGGGACCTAATTCCGTAAAATCGTCCGCGCCTGCCGCAATCATGTTTTGCACCGATTGTGTCCATTTCACCGGAGCCGTCAATTGAGTAATCAGTTTGGTTTTGATGACATTGGGACTGGTTTCGCCGGTGGCGTCGACGTTTTGGTAAACCGGACAAACCGGCGTTTGAAACCTTGCCATCCGGATAGCTTTTTCCAATTCTTCTTTTGCCGGCGCCATCAACGGCGAATGGAACGCACCGCCGACTTTGAGTTTCAACGCCCTTTTGGCGCCTGCGACCAACAACCGTTCGCAAGCGGTGTCAATGCCACTTGTGGTTCCGGAAATCACCACTTGACCCGGACAATTGTAATTGGCCGGAATAACGATATCGTCGATCTCCGCACAAATTTCTTCCACTTTTTCGTCCGGCAAACCCAAAATGGCGGCCATCGTTCCCGGATTTGTTTCCCCTGCTTTTTGCATTGCCAACGCCCTTTTGTAAACAAGTTGCAAGCCGTCTTCAAACGATAATGCGCCGACGGCAACCAATGCCGAAAATTCGCCCAGCGAATGTCCCGCAACCATTGCAGGCCGAAAATCATCGCCCAAAGTCTTTGCCGAAATAACCGAATGTAGAAATACAGCCGGTTGAGTAACTTTGGTTTGGCGAAGGTCTTCGTCTGAACCTTCAAACATTAAATCCGTGATACGAAAATTTAAAATCTGATTTGCGCGTTCAAACAAATCTTTTGCCAAAGAATGATTTTCATACAAATCTTTGCCCATGCCCGAAAATTGGGCGCCCTGACCTGGAAATACATACGCTTTCATACTATTTCTTGTTTTTAAATTGGTCGCAAATATACGTGAAAATTTGGAACATATAGTATTTTCGTCTACTTTTGCCGCTAAAAATAAACACAGAATGAAGTTTAATATTAACCCAATCACAGTAAAAAACATTGAAGCGATACATCCGATAATCGTACAGTCCGAAAGCGATGCGTATTTTGCGCAATTGGCGCGGAAAATTCTAAAAGAACTAAGTCGCAACAAGTTGATTGTTTCAAATTTCGCCTCACGGCTGTGGACTATTTCTTTAAAATCGGCTGCCTATTTTGAGGATGTGGTTTCGGGACTTGGACTTTTTGCCGGGTTTCGGAAAATGCACGGAAAAATGTTTGGAAAAAAACTGCCTTTCCTTACGCTTAGCAACAGTTATTTGGATAACGAAATCAATCTCGAAGATTTGCAATTCTTGATTTGGATGATTATGCAGGAATCGGCAAACGAATATGAGGATATTCGTTTTTTGAGTGCTGAAAATCCCGATATTATGCCGCTTGCATCAATGATTATGGATATTTTGGAACAGGAATATGAAACTGCGCCCGAAAACGAAACACTGCGCTACTGGCTTCACGAACATACTTACGACGATTTTTTTCAACTTCGCGATATCCTTAAATGGCTGCACTACAAATCGTATTTGTCTCTAAATTATCCTAACTACGCGATAGAACGTAGCCAACAGGAACTGAAAAAATACCGCAAAAACAGTTTAACTATCCCCCAAAAGCAATTTTTGTGTTACTTGGAGAGCAATCGCATTTTTGATGCTGTCTGCTCGCCACTGGCTGTAAAAGCAGTGAATTGGTGGAAGGAAGTCACAACGAGCAAGCAGATTATAGACATTCTCAATACGATAGAATACAAAGATTATTCGCATTACAAGATAAACGAATCTGGCGACGGTATTCTTAAAATTTTGCCGATCCTCAATGATAATGAAACGCTTAATGTGGATTGCAGCAGTTTCGATAAAATAGATGGGGAGAAAGACAAAGAAGCTGTTTTTGTCGCTTTGGTAAAGTTTAAAGACTTGTGGCAAGTGAACGGTTTTATATCATTAGACAATAGTATCGACGACATGATTAAAACCGCAAAAGCGGAAAAAGAAACAGATGAAAAAACCAAGAAAAGTGTTCTTTTCTCGTATGAAAAAATAATGGAACACACGGGCAACAAACAACTTGTATTTTTCAAAACATTCGACGAATGGGTTGATTTCCGGAAAACGATTTTTCCCAGTGTAGAAAATCTCAATGATCCTTATGGAAACAAGTTAAAAGATGAAGAAAATTTTGCCGTGTTTGTTCATCCGACTGCCGGTACAACGGCTCTTCCCTATGATATAGCCCGGATGATTAAAACGCCCGACAATAAACTGTATGACAAGGAAGTGGCCGACGAACAGGGAATTGCCTTGCTTTGCGGAGTAATTCGCCTCCCTCTCGAATTGCTTAAATATTTGATTGAAAACAAATTGCTCCCCGACGTTAAATTAAATTCGCAGAGAGGCGAAGCACACGGAAGGAAACTCATACAGGACAATATGTGGTTTATTGTTCGGTTTTTTCAGCCGGAGTTGTTTAACGAAGATTCGTAATGGTAAATAACAAAAAATAAATTTAAGATGAAAAAAACATACCCTCTCGAACTCAACACCATGCCCGGCTTCGCCGGATCGTCGGCATACTATCTGCGCTACGAAGACCCGCACAACGACCAAGAACTTGTTTCCAAAGACGCCAACGAATATTGGGGAAATGTCGATTTATACGTCGGCGGAACGGAACATGCCACAGGGCATTTGATTTACAGCCGTTTCTGGAACAAATTTTTATATGACATGGGAATTACGGCAAACGACGAGCCGTTTCAAAAACTGATTAACCAGGGAATGATTCAGGGACGGAGTAATTTCGTATACCGAATTAAAAACACCAATACTTTCGTTTCTTCCGGGCTGAAGAGCCAATATGACGTAACGCCAATTCATGTTGACGTTAATATTGTAGATAATAATATCCTTGATATAGAAGCGTTCCGTGATTGGAATCCCGAATACAAAACCGCCGAATTTATTTTGGAAGACAGTAAATATATCTGTGGTTGGGCTGTTGAAAAAATGTCGAAATCCATGTTTAATGTCGTCAATCCCGACAACGTCGTAGAAAAATATGGAGCCGACACTTTGCGCCTGTACGAGATGTTCCTCGGTCCTGTCGAACAGTCCAAACCATGGGATACCAATGGGATTGACGGCGTTTCGAGATTCCTGTGCAAGTTTTGGAACCTGTTTTTCAATGGCGATACATTTGCCGTTTCCGACGAGCAGCCAACAGCTGAAGAATTGAAATCTATCCATAAATTAATCAAGAAAGTCGGGAAGGATATTGAGAATTTTTCATTCAACACTTCTGTTGCCGCATTCATGATTTGCGCCAACGAACTGGCGGCTTTGAAATGCAACAAACGTGCCATCCTGTCTGATTTCGTCATCGTTTTAGCGCCTTTCGCCCCGCATATTGCCGAAGAATTATGGCACAGGCTGGGAAATGAAACAACCGTTTGTGACGCCGTATTTCCGGAATATAATGAAGAATACCTGAAAGAAAATTCGGTGAAATACACCGTTTCTTTCAATGGGAAAGTCCGTTTTACGATGGATTTCCCAATAGATACGATAAAAGAAGAAGTCGAAAAAGCGGTTTTAGCCAACGAAAGTTCACAGAAGTGGCTGGAAGGAAAAACGCCTAAAAAAGTGATTGTTGTACAGGGTAAAATTGTGAACGTTGTTGT
>JAIRKG010000077.1 GCA_031260235.1 Dysgonamonadaceae bacterium
GGGCGGGTTGTCGGCGCTTTAACCGGCGGCGCTTCAGAGTGTGACGGAACTTCTACAAATCACGCCTCCGACTATTTTTCCAAACTATCTATGAGTTGGGAAACCGGCGATGCGGATAATCAATTGAAAACATACCTCGACCCCAGCGGAACGGGGCTGAAACAACAGGCTGGAAAAGACCCCAATAGCGACAAGCCATTATTTCGCATGAGCAATGCGGATTTTTCCGCCGGCGACATGTTGGAAGTAAAAATGTCGGATTTTACTGAAGCAATTGAATTTGCGGAAGAGTTTACGCTCAAAAGCGAAGTTGAAATTTTGGGCACCTATATCCTTGTGCCGCCATTGTCGTCCAATAGGGTGACCGGCGTAGAAATTTCGATTTATTCCGGCGTTAATTCTCCCGAAAATCTGCTTCAAACACAAAGTTTTTCCCCGCAATATATGAATTATTCAAGTGCTACAGGATTTA
The DNA here is from genome assembly GCA_031260235.1 of Dysgonamonadaceae bacterium. GTDB lineage: Bacteria > Bacteroidota > Bacteroidia > Bacteroidales > Azobacteroidaceae > Azobacteroides. The sequence goes on from JAIRKG010000077.1 coordinate 473, forward strand.
ACCCAAGAGATAAAACAATGACCGGTTTCGGAACAGAATCTTTTGTTCTGTTTGACGAGTCGGTTAAAATTGCCGGCAAATTTTTTATTTCCTATAAAATCAACAGCCCCAATTCATTTTATATTTATAATACGAAATTTGCAGATGAGTATAAACAGAATACGGCTTGGGTAAAAGATCCGTCGCAGGGATGGCTTCAGGTGCCCGACTGGTTGCCTGGTCAGTCGGAGAAAACATCCTTAGCAATTCAACCTCTGGTACGCGGCATTACGGGGAATAATGCTGCCGAAAACAACGATTGCCCTCTATTTTTCGATTCGAAAAGCCATACCTTAGTCCTTACGGAACCGGCAAGTGAACCGATCTTAGTAAAAGTTTATTCCCATACAGGTGCATTAATGGAAAAAACACAAATCGGCAAAGGTGAAAGATCCGTTTCTCTTGCTGAAAAAACCAAGGGAACAATAGGCATTATCGGATTATTGCTGTCAAATAAATTCTATTCCGGAAAAATTCTTTATTGATTTGCTATAAATATAAAAATAACACATATATTTGTACCAATTTCTGAACAAAAAAACGTATAAAATTCATTTATTCATTATTAAATTTTAAAAAGTTATGAACAAAAAAATTATTCTTCATTCATTTATTTTAGTTGCAATGGCAGGTTTTATGGTAGCTTGTTCTTCCAGTCTTAAACCGCTTGCATCGGATTATGTCAAGGTTGATCCTCAGCCTTTGGAATTGTTCGCAGGAGAAGTTCCCGTAACAATTAATGCTACTTTCCCCGCGAACTGGTTTAACAAAAAAGCGACGGTAGTCATAACCCCTGTACTCCGCTATGAGGGTGGCGAAGTGAGGGGAACTTCGTATTCTTATCAAGGAGAAAAGGTTGCGGGAAATGGACAGGTTATCCCACAGAAAGCAGGCGCAAGCATAACGTTGAAATCGTCTTTCAACTATGTACCAGCCATGCAAAAATCCGAACTTTACCTTACTTTTTCCGCAAAAGTAGGTAAGAAAGAAATTAATTTACCTGAAATCAAAATCGGTGAAGGGGTTTTAGCCACTGCCGCTTTGTTGGACGCAGGTTCTGAAATTCCGGCAATTATTCCGGATAAATTCCAAAAAATAATCAAAGAGGTTCATACTGCGGATATTATGTTCCTTATACAACAAGCCGAACTTCGCTCAAGCGAATTGAAGAAAGCAGAGTTGGCAGATTGGAAAAATTTAGTTGCAGACGCCGCAAAAGCCCCCAATCGGAACGTGAATGTCGAAATTTCGGCTTATGCATCGCCTGACGGCGGCGTCACGTTGAACGATAAATTGGCTGGGCAACGTGAAACCAACACCAGCAGGTATCTGGCGCGTGAATTGAAAAAATCGGAAGTAAACGCTCCGGTTGCCACTCATTATACCGCCCAGGATTGGGAAGGTTTTAAAGAATTGGTTGACAGATCCGACATTCAGGATAAAAACTTAATTCTCAGCGTCCTTTCGATGTACAAAGATTCGGAACAAAGAGAAAAAGAAATTAAAAATATTTCTTCCGTTTATTCCGTATTGGCAGATGAAATTCTTCCGCAATTACGTCGTTCACGATTGACGGCTAATATTGAAATCATTGGGAAAAGTGACAGTGAGATTTCGCAGTTAGCCGCTTCTGATCCCAAATCTTTGAACCTTGAAGAATTATTGTATGCCGCCACGCTGACCGATTCCTGGGTTACAAAAGAAACCATTTATAAACAAGCGTCGGAATTTTTCCCAAATGATCACCGTGCTTATAACAATTTGGGCGTTGCCGATTTCTTGAAAGGAAATCTTTCTTCTGCCGAAGCATTATTTAACAAATCGTTGTTGCTGAGCGCTTCGCCTGAAGCTAACTTTAATTTAGGGTTAACATCCATAGCAAAAGGCGATTTGGACAAAGCACAACAGTTCTTGGGAAAAGCCTCAGGAGTTTCCGAATTAGGTAATGCAACCGGTTTGATAGATGTCGCTAACGGTAATTATTCCAAGGCAGTTGGTTCGTTTGGAAAGACGGCAAGTAACAATGCGGCTTTGGCGCAAATATTAAATAAAGATTACAG